>CAZLYS010000733.1:0-3028 GCA_964563415.1 uncultured Halomicronema sp. | reverse complement strand
GGTTTCGCGCATCATCATTTGCTCGTAGAGCTTGACCAGAAACTCTTGGGCTTGCTCACGACTCATTTTGTCGACCTGGGTTTCAAAGGAGCGCAGACTAAACTTTTGCTCCAAAGTGAGTTGTGTCGGTTCATTCATCGTTCAATCATCCAACTTGAGAAACAACGCTTGCAAAGAACTGTGAGATAGATTCACTCGCAAGTTATGTCTGTTCTACCCGCGATCGCCTCAATTCTCCGCAAGTGGTTACGAATATCTTACAAAATGTAAAAAGGATTTGACAAATAGACTACGGTTTGGAAACGAAGTGCTAAATACACTACCGTTTGCACGTGAAAATATTCTTTAGAGAATATTTTTGTTGCTAAAGCTGTCGTTCTACCCGCAGCATCCGTCGGTAGGAGCCCCAGCCGGTTAGCACCATGACAGCGGCAAAGCAGGCAAGAAAAGTGAGGTGGGGGGTGATTGTTGCGGTCTCTGTACTAGGAGCGATGGCACCCTGCAACGCCAAAATCATGTGATAGACAGGGTTGTATTCCGCCAGGGACAAGAGCGTATCAGGAAATAGGCGGATGGGTAAGAAGGCTCCCCCCAGTAGCAGCAGCGGCACCCCAAAGGCGGCTACCAAGGCGTTGACATCTTCAGTGCGCTGAGCAAGTTGAGTGCCCAAAATAAAACCTAACCCCACGTATGCTGCAATACTAAGCGCGATAATCAACAGGGCAAGCAAAAGTGAACCAGTAAATTCGGCACCAACCGCGATCGCAATCATCCAAACCAATAGAGCTTGGGCTAGCCCAATGCCACAGTGGGCGACAAAAATCCCTAAAAAGTAGGCCATGCCACTGAGGGGCGAGAGAAATAACCGCTTTAGAGTCTGTTGTTCACGTTCAGAGACGACAGTGGCCACACTCCCTCCCAAGCAGCTAAAAAAGAGCGCTGCGCCGACCAACGTTGGGGCAGCGGCCTGTTGGTAAGCTTCAGCAGTGGCAATCTGGGCGCGCTCGGCCAAAATTAGACTATTCATCACCAGCATTAACACCGGAAACACGGCCCAGAAAATCAGGCTGCGGCGTCGGCGTAACAGTTCCTGCCAAATTCTTTGCGCAATAGCGATCGCTTCGCGCCCAATTTTGAATACCATAGGTGCTAACCTTACCCCCTCATCCTGCGGTAGGATAATTGCCAACTCAGGTCGACATGCCACAATAGAGAAAGCTTTCTGCGCGTAGTTATGGGCAAAGTATAAAGCTTCCGGGATTTGTTCAACAGCGAGCCCTGGGACGGCTTAGGCTCAATGCTGTAAGTGATTTGCTAGCTGGAGATAGCATTGATTAGCCTGCTCAAAAAAGTTCGTGATGTTTTGATGCGTTGGTGGCGTGACTTTACGCTGCAGACTCGGCTATTAGCCGGTGCCACTTTGGTCGTATCTCTGCTAATGAGCGGGTTAACGTTTTGGGCAGTGAACTCGATTCAGCAAGATGCTCGCCTCAACGATACTCGCTTTGGCCGCGACTTGGGTTTACTCTTATCGGCTAACGTTTCTCCCTTAGTGTATGAGGGCGATCGCGAAGAGTTGGCTCGCTTTTCTTACAGCTTTTACCAGAGTACATCGAGCGTTCGGTACATGCTCTACGCCGACGAAGATGGCTCCATTTATTTCGGCATTCCTTACTCAGACGACTCGGTTCAAAATTCCCTAACGCTACGCCGCCGGATGCAACTGCCGGACAACTATGCTCGCAATGCCAATCTGCCCTTTGTGCGGCAACACCTCACTCCCGCTGGAGAAGTGACCGATGTCTTTGTCCCCATCAAGTATGACGGTAATTATCTAGGAGTCTTGGCCCTCGGTATCAACCCCAACCCCACGGTTGTCGCCTCCTCCAACTTAACCCGCGATGTAGCCGTTGCGGTCTTTGTTTCGATTTGGGCCATGGTCATCTTAGGGGCTGTCTTCAATGCGCTTACCATTACCCAACCGATTAAGGAATTGCTGACCGGCGTTAAAAATATTGCAGCGGGCAACTTTAAACAACGCATTGACTTGCCCTTAGGCGGCGAACTGGGCGAGCTGATTTATAGCTTTAACGACATGGCGGAGCGCCTAGAGCGCTACGAAGAACAAAATATTGAAGAACTCACTGCCGAAAAAGCCAAACTCGAAACACTGGTTTCGACCTTTGCGGATGGAGCCATTTTGCTAGATACCGACATGCATGTTGTGTTGGTAAACCCGGCAGCTCGCCGCATGTTTGGTTGGGAAGGTCGCGACCTCTCAGACACAACTGTGCTACAGCACTTTCCCAACGCAGTCAGAGTACAACTAACGCGGCCCTTATTCATGGCGACAGCGGGTGAGTCTGAGGGTATGGAATTTCGGATCGTGCTAACAGAACCTACCAGCCGCACCATTCGAGTTCTGTTGAACACCGTTCTCGACCAATCTCGGGAAAATGTGAAAGGAATCGCCATTACGGTTCAGGATGTAACCCGCGAAGTGGCCCTCAATGAGGCCAAAAGTCAGTTCATTAGTAATGTGTCCCACGAACTGCGCACCCCGCTCTTCAATATCAAATCGTTCATCGAAACCTTGCATGAGTTTGGCGATGACTTGAGTTCTGAAGAGCGGCAAGAGTTTTTAGAAACCACGAATCACGAAACCGATCGCCTCACCCGTCTAGTCAACGATGTCCTCGACTTATCCCGCTTAGAGTCAAATCGTCGGTATCAGTTTGGCGAAGTGGAAGTCGCTCAACCGATTGAGCAAACGCTACGGACTTATCAACTCAATGCCCGCGATAAAAAAGTCAGCCTGCACCACGACATTGAACCCAACTTATCGCCTGTGCGCGGCAATTATGACTTGCTCTTACAGGTGTTGGGTAACTTGCTGGGAAATTCTCTCAAGTTCACCGAGGCGGGAGGCCAAGTCATGATTCGTGCCTATCGCTTGCTCCATCACAACCATCCTAACGGCCTCGACCAGTTCATTCGCATTGAGGTAGAGGATACGGGCATCGGCATT
>CAZLYS010000732.1:0-3035 GCA_964563415.1 uncultured Halomicronema sp. | reverse complement strand
GTTTAACAACAGCGCCATGATCAAAATCAATCCCCCGATAATGCGGCGCATTAAATTGGGTTCTGCCAAAACCAGGCTGTAGGCCCCGAGGGGCACCATGACGATCGCCCCCAAGATGAGCGGCAACACCTTTTTCCACTGAACTTTGGCGATCGCTTCTGGGACTAGCCCGATCCCAGCGGTAATTTCCAACAAAATCACCGTCGCGACGACCTGTTGCGGATTAAACAATAGACTCAGCGACGGCGCGAGAATCATGGCTGACCCAAACCCCGAGAAGCCACGGGTAAAACCGGCGATCGCCACCATCCCCAGGCCGATCAACCACCTCTCAACCCCCATGTATGTCTCCTCGCAATCAGCAAATAGAAAAGGATCCCTAACAGTGGCGATCCATCAGGAGCGACGTATTAGCGCATAGGGATCCAGAAGTCTGCAGGCCTCAGCGGCGATCCGGGTCGAGCGGCAGCCATCCAAGCAAGAGGGTTCGCGGCGGGTCGGCCCCTCGCACCGGCAACCGTCAGAAATCCATTGCTGGCTGATCACAAAGGCTGCAATGCCGGTTCAGATTGCGCTGGAGTTAGATCAAACGTGGCGTTAAGGCCCTCGGCAATTTGCCCAAAAACCTGACTCAGCGGCGCATCAGGCACCCTGAACGGCAAAGGCTCTCCGGCATCACCTTGGGCACAAATCCGTGGATCAATGGGTACTTGCCCCCACAAGGGCACAGAGAGTTCGGTGGCAATTTGGGCGCCCCCCCCTTCACCAAAAATCGGCGTCGGTTCACCACAATGGCCGCAGAGCAAATAGCTCATATTTTCCACCAGTCCCAGCACCGGCACCCCGACCTGGCGGAACATATGGACACTGCGGCGGACATCCGCGATCGCCACTTGCTGCGGCGTTGTCACCATCACCACGCCACAAATGGGACTCTCCTGCACAATGGTGATTTGCGCGTCGCCGGTGCCGGGCGGTAAATCAATGAGCAGATAATCTAACTCACCCCACTCCACCTCTTGAATGAACTGGGTGATGATCTTGTGCATCACCGGCCCCCGCCAGGCTAGGGGATGGTCCCGCTCTGCCAACAGCCCCACCGACATCACCTTGATCCCGTGAGCCTCTAACGGCACAAATTTTTCCCCATCAGGTGTCTCGATAACTTGCACTGAGGACTGACCCAGTCCCAACATCTGCGGCACATTGGGGCCATAGATATCGGCATCCAGGAGGCCGACTTTTGCCCCAGTACAAGCCAACGCTGCGGCCAAATTCACCGCCGTCGTCGACTTGCCCACGCCCCCCTTGCCACTGGACACGGCCAGCGTGGTTCGCACACCAGGAATGGTACACAACTGAACGTAAGCCTTTTTGCACCAGGGGAGCTGACTCAGCGTTTGCTGCACCTGGGCTTGTAAATGCAGTTGATGACAGCCCACATAGAGACGCAGGTAAACGTAATCCCCCACCACCCGCAGGTTACGCACCATCCCCAGACTCACCAGATCAGTTTGTAAGGTGGGTTCTCGCAGGGTTTTGAGCTGCTGAATGACCGCTGCTTTGCGGTTCAGCTCTTCAGCACTGGGCAACGGTTCGGCAGTGGTCGGGGCTGCATCGGCCCGCTGAAAGGGCGAGGAGTGACTAGGCATGGGACGCTTCCGGCATAGAGTTCTGGATTTTGTCGATCGCCCGTTGGGAAAAAATTCGCACGTCCATATCGGGGTCATGGAGGGTTTGCTGCAGGGCTGGCAGCGCATCGGCATCCGCTAAATTTCCCAGCGCCGTAGCCGCATCCCGACGGACGTCAGAATAGTCATCGGTCAGGGACTTGATGAGTACTGGTAGAGCCCGCTCATCCGCCGTTTTTTGCAGCGCCCGAGCCGTAAACTTGCGCACTTGCCATTCGGTATCTTCCATGGCGGTGATCAGCGCCGCGATCGCGTCTGCACTCGCTAAGAGATCCAGGGATTGGGCCGCATTCCGGCGCACTTGCCAGTCACTGTCCGTCGTGAGCAGTTCGCACAACAAGGGAATCACTTCGTCATCGCTCAGGTGCCCCAAGGTCAGCGTGGTCGCCCGTCGCACCGATTCCACCGGGTCTTTGGCTAACGCCAAGGCTGGTTCACAGCGCACCACCTGATTCAAATATCGCAGGGTGGTCACAGCCGCTTCTCGCAAAACCGCATCCTCTGACTCAAAAAAGGGCAGGATAAACGGCAAAGCCTGCGCGTCATGGATCTTCCGCAGCAAGATCAATACATTTAATTGCGCATCCGCATTCCCGGTCTGCAGCAGGTCGAGCAGCTTCATCAAGTCATTGGTCGAAACCAATTCCTTGAGGGCGGAAAGGGCTTCTTCCCGCACATTCTCATAGGACGACCCCAGGCAATCCATTAGGGGGGTAATTGCCACCGGATTCGCAAATTCCCAAAGGGACGTAATTGCAATTTCTTGCACTGTGGGGTCTTCGTCGCTAAGCGCCACAATCAAGGCTTCGATCGCATCTTCATCGCCTAGGTGTTGCAGGGTTTTCACCGCGACGAGCCGCTCATCTAGTTGGGGCGATCGCAACATCTCGACCCATTGGGCAACTTCGGGATCCATATCGGGACTACTCATAAAGGGGGTTCCTCATAACGGCAAGGTAGCGGAGCGGGAGAGGCGGAGGGGAGCGGGGGAACCGGAGGGGTAGGGGAGCGAGAGGGGCAGGGGAGGCAGAGCTAGAAAGGATTCTAAGTACTGCTATCAAGTAGGCACAGCCTGGCATCAAACAGATCACTCAGCCCCCTAGCACCCCTGCCCCCTAGCTCTTGCCCCTCTATAGCCCACTAACACCCTGGCATTCCCTTATCGCAGCAAGAAGGGAATCTGCACCGTAATCGCGTTGGTAGGGCATTCCTTTTCGCAAGGTAAGCAAAACCAGCACTCGTCATATTTCATATAGGCTTTGCCGGTTTCGGGGTTCTTGACCAACACATCAAGGGGACAAACCTCAATGCAAGCCACGCATTTTTCTAAACATTTCGATTCGT
>CAZLYS010000731.1:0-3036 GCA_964563415.1 uncultured Halomicronema sp. | reverse complement strand
CCGCCGGTACCTCCACGACGGAGCCTGGCGTCGCTTCGTCGATGAGCATCTGCATGAGGTAGGCAAACTGTTGATCGATGCGGCTCATCATCGCTCGCTGCTCTTGCGATAGCGCCTGATAGCGCTGTTGGTCACGGCGATCGAGCGTCACCAAATCTCGGCGAATGGCACTCACCATGTCTTTAGCCACATCTTGAAACTGCTCGATACCCATCTCCTGAGACGGGGCAGGCGCTGTCGGTGCGTTGTTCAGCAGCTGATCAATGTTTTGCCACTCATCACACCCAGAAACCGTGCAAGGAAACTCAGGGCGATTTTTCCGTTTGCTCTCGACCAGTTTTTGCACTTCAAAGAGTCCGTGCCCCGGTGCTTCCGTACCACAGGGAGCCACACAAGGCACCATAATGTTGCACCGCAATCCTTCCCAGAAATGCTCAACTAGCCATTTGATTTCTTGGGTGAGATACGCCAAAAAAGTTCCCGGCAGAGCGGCGCGGACGGTGATTTTGACGTCATTGCCGATGTGCTCTAGCAGGGCGCGACCGTTGTAGTCGTTGTCGAGCATGAGGCCCCGCTGCCAATGGATGCTGTCGTTATAGTTGTCGCGGCCCAGGGAGTATTTGTGCAGGCGGACGATGAGTTGGTAAAACAGCCCTTCGGCATTGGCGCTTTGGCCGCGATCGTCCACGATGCGGCAGATTTGTATTTGCTGCCGGTCTCCCGGTTCAGGCTCTGTGTCCCAGTTGGGCAATTGCTCAGGCCTTTGGTCGGGTACGAGTTGGGCAATCAAGTGAGTATTGCTGGCTTCAGGATGGGCCGGATCGAGAACGACTTTGTATGAGAGATCAAAGCGCTCCATTAGCCGTAAAAAGACGGGATGGAGTTCTGGGGGATAGCCCGTTTCGCCTGGAAAGGGGGGATGACTCCAGAGTTGACTGAGGTGTTCAGACTCGACCAAGCCGTTGCGTTGGCGGGTCAGGTCATCATCGAGAACAAAACTGATGGCTTTGGCAAGCCAGTCCGGCTGCAGGATGACGATGTCTTGCAGGATGGGGTCGTAGTGGTAGTGAATGAGATAGCCCAGGGTGTGAGACACCCGCACAAACAGTTCGGCGGCAAAGCCTTCAAGGCCATGTTCTTCACAGAGGGCAATGACATCGCGGTAGGGCAGATAGGGCTGACCGGAATCTTCTAGCAATTCGCGGATTTGTTGCCACTTGGTCGGCACTTTGCGCCCCATGCCAGGAAGGGTAACAGCGGTATTAGCAATCGCCTCACGCAACTCGGCAATGCCCGTACCCTCTTTGCTGTCAATATGATGAAAGCCCAGCACAGTCTCGTGGCCAAACAGATCAATCAACTCCTGGCGGTCAATATCGGGTTGACGCTGACCTGGCCCACCGTGGGTTGCGACCACCAGCACTTTGGCATCCGGCTCGCGATGCTTGATCAGTGTAATCCACTCTTTGACAAAGCCCTGCTGCGGTCCCTCCCGTGGCTTCCACACCACTAGATAAACTGCCGTGGAGCTAAAAAAGAGCTGATGGGTGGGACGATAAATCCGCTGCCCTCCAAAATCCCAGCCATTAAGCGTGATTTCTGTTTCACTATCGGAGGCATTAACAATTACGGATTTAATCTCAATGCCATGCGTCGTCGGACGGCCATCTACCCAGGCATCTTCACGCAATGCTCCCAGTAAACAACTCTTACCAACCTCTCCTTCACCCACAAAGATGAGCTTTGCTTCATTTAGAACGACTTCTCCCTCTGCCCTTGCCCGCAGATATTGAACGACGACCTCAATACCTTGTTCTAAAGCCGCGGCAAGATCAGGTCCGAGAGGATTTCCAAAAAGATCAAGACTTTTTAGAGACTCAACTTGAGATAAGCCTAATGGAATGTCATTGATGAAATTATTTTGTGCAATCAGAATGCTTAAGTTTGGCAGAGTAAGAATCTCATTTGGAATTGATTTTAGCCCTAAATCACTGATATTTAACATCTCAAGGTTTTTGAAGCTGCTCAGGAATTCTGATATGTCATCGAAACGGTTTCCCTGAATAAAAAGGCGCTTAACACCATTGAGACCCTGGTAAGATTTTGGCCAAGAGTAAAGTTTGTTGTCACCAAGTGCAAGATGTTCAAGATCCGCTGATCCATATACCCATTCAGGTAATTTAGACAAGAAGTTCCCGTTAAGGATTAGAGTTCTCAACGGCATCAAGATATTGCTTGACTCAGGCAATTCCGTTAATTTGTTATCAAAAGCTATCAGTTCTTCTAACCGCAAAAGACGATAAATTCCTGCTGGCAATTCAGTGAGCTTGTTGTCAGATAAGTTGAGGTCTTGTAGCTTTGAAAGTGAGGCAATCTCTTCTGATACTTTAGTTAACTTGTTGCTGGAGAGGTGCAGCGATTGTAATTGAACAAGAGCTGTGATTGTCTCTGAAACTTCCGTTAAATGATTACCGGAAATGCTAAGCGTTTTCAATTGGGTAGGGATGCGATCTCCTTCGGCACTTTCGTCAGTTGGTTTCTTTCGAGGTCAAGCGTTTGTAACTGAGTAAGAGATGCGATCGCCTCTGGCACTTCCGTTAATCCCAATCCACTGAGATCGAGTGCTGTTGCTCTCTCCTGACGGGCTGTTTCAATCCGCTGCTCTGCTTCCTGGTAGGCTTCGTCTTGCGTCATCTGCTCTCTACCCAAGTACTTTGCCAACTCTGTTATAGCCGCTGCTTGAGCAGATCAAAGAAGCTATCTCAGATTCAAATTAGGATTCATCAAATCGAGAGTGACGCCGATTCCTTGATTGGCCGCTGCGTTTAGCTGGCAACCACACGACCTAATTGCTTTAATCCCCGCAAAATGCCCTGCAGTTCTTGATGAGAAGCTAAGGCCGCAAACGCTCGCGAAAAGTTGTACTGCCGCGCTTCAGCCTGGGCCAGTTTTACAAAGACCGAATCATCTCCATTCGTCATCAAGGCAAAACTGGGTCTTTCTGGATGAGGATTTGCCGCTAAGTACGCCAGGGTT
>CAZLYS010000730.1:649-3037 GCA_964563415.1 uncultured Halomicronema sp. | reverse complement strand
GTCAATCTCATCGATCGCGCCATTCAAGAATTTCTCTGGCGGGGCAATTACCTGCCCTATGACCAACTCGCCGCTCTCCGAGAATTGATGGAAACCGCCCAACATTTCTGGGAAGTGCAGGGGCGACTGCGTCAGCGTCAACAGTTCACCCAGGAAGGGTTAGAGACGCCGCTGTCGCCGGTGGAACGATTCCTCCATCTCTTACAGCAGGGCATTGTCACGGCCAACCCGTTTCCGGTAAAACCGTTAGAGCCGAATCAGCAAGGCGTTACTTTATCGACGGTGTTTCAGTATCGATCGCAGCGCTTGAGCCATCGCTGGCAGTTTTGGTTAGATGCCAGTTCTCCCCGCTGGCTCACCGGCACCGATGAACTGTTTGGCTATCCCATTTTTCTGAAAGACTGGAGTGGCCAACCCTGGACGGTCGATTTTATTGAGCAAAGTCACGAAGCCCGTCTGGAAAGAATCTTGCGCGATTTACTGGGCCGCACGACAGAACAAATTGTCTTATGCCACAGCGATTTAGCTGTTAACGGGCAAGAACAAACTGGTCCCTTACTCCCCTTAGTTGACCTGGCCGAAGCCTTGACACCCGCCGCCCCTCCGATAGACGTGGTGCCTGAGAGCAGCCCTACGACCTGAGCGCATCCCCTTTTCCTTAGTAGTGTTGGCGTTAGCCTGTCCGGAAGACAATTGCCTCGTAACCTACAGAAAAGTACTAATCTCAAACCTTCGTCTACGTCTTCTTGAAGGTTGCTAAAGAGTGAGCCCACACGTTCGGTCAGCAGACTTTTATCGATGGTCAAAATTTGAGCAACATTGACGACTGAATCACGGGGCAAGCCTGAGTCTTGACGAGATAGAAAAATATTGCCAGGTGCATCAGCAAGTCTCAGGTTAGAGGTGATAGTGGCAATGATGACAGTATTGATGTTGCTTTGATTGAACGTGTCGCCTTGAATCAACAGGACGGGTCTACGATAACCAGGTTCTGAACCTGTGGGATCAGACAGATTTGCCCACCAGATTTCGTCACGGTACACTTACCAATTTTCACGAGGAAGTGCAGCAAACTGGGCCTGAGCTAATGCCGGATCGACTTCTGAAGGTTCTTGGCTGTAGATAGCGTTGAGACTTGCCAAAATGACATGAGCTTGATCGTCTGTAGCGGTGCCGCGACACAGTGACTCCAGGAGGCTCTGAACGAGCTGCCATGGATCTCGCTCCGACAGTTGCAATGCCTGGTTTTCAATATCCTGAAGCGTCATGGCTAAATGGAATGGAAAAAGTATCTTCATCGTACTGATTGCCCTCACCATCCTGTGATCGCCCTCACCTTTCCCACGATCTCCCTTCCCCTCAACCGCTATCTCTCTCCTCTACCGTGCGCTCCTCATCGTTCCAAGATAGCTTTCCACCTCAACCAAAATCGTCCCTTCTCATGAACAATGGCCTCGATAATGGTGCTGTGGAATCAGCCAAATAACGAATTTTTCCCGAAATCAAGAAAACAATATTTCCAAGTCTAAATAGATAGGCCCTGCTGTTCAAATCGTCTATAGAATTTCTGCTCGATACTCGGTAGGAGCAAGGTTGAATTTCTCTCTCACATTGCCTCTAACAATATAAAAACTCGCTTTGCTGTTGTTTTCGCTCAGCTTATAAACACGGTAAATATAGTAAGCTTCAGAATTCTGCTCTGAGAAAATTACTTCATTTTGTGTGATATAGAAAGAATTATTGATATCTCCTCTCGTAGTCTTAACCTCGATATATTTTTCAAGTCCTTCAGGAGTAAACGACAAAATGTCATAGCCCAATCCATCGCCATCTTCCACCGATGCATGTCTAACCAATTCGGCTAAGTGGAAACATCCTAAAGCAACCAAGATAGCTTTTTCATGATTGAGAACTAATAATTCGCCGTAGTAACCTATCTCCCTATTTTGGACTTCCCTTTCAGAATGAGATGCAGTGTTAAACAATGTAGTCCTTTCTGCTAACCTATCTGATTTTCTGTCTGGAGCTATAGGAGGTCTAGATTCCTGCAACCCAGATGTCAAAGAATTTTCATCAGCCAAGATAGACCTGCTAAATTGACCACTAGGGTGATCCATCAAAAATTTGACATACTTTTCCACACTCCCAAATTTGGATTCGAGATTTTCGATCTTGGCCACTCTAGAAACAATTGCGGGGGGACGATATGTGTTTGGATATCCAATTGTTTCTCTGAATTCAGACCATGTCATATCTAGAGAAACAGTGTCAAAAAAGAATATATATGGAAATCT
This sequence comes from uncultured Halomicronema sp., assembly GCA_964563415.1. Lineage (GTDB taxonomy): Bacteria > Cyanobacteriota > Cyanobacteriia > Phormidesmidales > Phormidesmidaceae > Halomicronema. The sequence continues at coordinate 743 of CAZLYS010000730.1, read as the reverse complement.
CAAATCACCCCATAACGCATTTGAGAGCTCCCACATTGGCTCTTTGATAAAGACCTTGACTTTGATGTCTAGTAGGGCTTGAAAGTGTAAATTG
>CAZLYS010000730.1:0-639 GCA_964563415.1 uncultured Halomicronema sp. | reverse complement strand
TTCCTAGTGCCGGTATTTCGCCATACAATCCGCCAATAGTCTTTATGAGTACAACAGTATCTCCAGGATCCAAACGTTTAATTACTTTATTAGCTCCTGAAGGCACTCCCCAGCAATTGAAATTACCTGAAGGAAAGTTGATATTCAGCGACTCAATAAGTTCTTCCTGGTAGCTAGAGGCCCTTGGCACACTTTCTCTAACCGAGCCGATGGAAACACGATTGAAAACTGTTTTAGGAAAATCCCTCTCAGCGCCTTCTCGCCCAACATTATGAAAGAAGAGTTTCATTCTATCTCCCGAATAAACTGATCTTTTGCAAGGAGCGATCGCCCCATTACTGAGCCGATCGCTCCTTGCAAACTTCAGGCTATTTAGTGATTAAGCGTTGATGACTTCTTCAATCGCCGCTTGATCATCTTGGTGATAGAGCGCCGAGTCGATGCGACAGCCCCGGTGAGCGAGGATGTACAGCTCCTTCAACTCCTTGATCATGGGATAGCGGGGATTCGCCCCAGTGCATTGGTCGTCGAAAGCGTTTTCTGCCATTTCTTCCACCTCGGCGTAGAAGCGCTTATCCACCTCTGGGATCACATCATGGATGCTGTCGGGAATGTTCAGGCGGTGCTTCAGTTCCTCGA
>CAZLYS010000729.1:0-3041 GCA_964563415.1 uncultured Halomicronema sp. | reverse complement strand
CAACCAGCCCGTCGGCTTGGCCATTTATGAGCAGCGCCCCTTTTTACTAGCAACCCAAAGTGCTGACCCGCAAGCGGCGGCGCAAGTGCTGCAAACCCTCAGCAATAGTCGCTTTGGTGCCTTCATCGTTGATAGTAGTGAAGTCGTCTTGCTGTCGGGTGCGGTGGCCACACCTTAATTACGACACCCCAGGAATACCGCTAAGGCTGCCATCTCCATCAATTACTTCGCCGATTGCATAAGCGGCGATATTTCGTTTTTGGAAATGAGTGATCGCCGCTTGCCCGTGCTCGGGTGGCACAAGCACCACAAAACCAATGCCCATATTAAAGGTGTTGTACATCGCAGCGGGAGCCACGCCCCCTGCTGCTGCTAACCAGTCAAAAATGGGTGGCACTGGCCAGCTATTGGAGGTGAGCGCAATAGAGTGGCGATCGCTGAGGCAGCGAGGTAAGTTTTCGGGCAAGCCGCCGCCAGTAATGTGAGCCATCGCGTGCAGGGAGATACCCGCCTCCCGCGCTGTCAAAATCGGTTTGACATATAGCTGGGTGGGGGTGAGCAACGCGTCTGCTAAAGAGGCTCCGTTGAGGCTGGCGGGGCAGTCCTGCCAATCGTAGCCAGGCGTAGGGCGATCGCTGCGAGGTGCTTCGGCCATAATCTTGCGCACCAAACTGTAGCCATTGCTATGAATGCCACGACTAGCAAGACCAATGACGATATCGCCAGTGGTGACTTGCGAACCATCTAGAATGTCGGCTTTTTCCACAATGCCGACACAAAAGCCTGCTAAGTCATATTCACCGGGGCCATAAAAGCCGGGCATCTCTGCCGTTTCGCCACCGATGAGAGCACAGCCTGTTTCTCGACAGCCCGTCGCAATGCCTTCCACCACGGCGGCTAACTGGTCTGGGTTGAGCTGGCCCGTGGCGAGATAATCGAGAAAAAAGAGCGGTTCGGCACCGCAGGTCAGCACATCGTTGACGCACATGGCCACCAGGTCAATGCCAACAGTGTTGTGACGGTTGAGCGCCTGGGCGACTTTGAGCTTAGTGCCAACGCCGTCGGTACCTGAGACCAATACGGGCGTCTGATAACCCTCCGGCAACTGAAACAGGCCACCAAAGCCCCCTAAGCCTCCCAACACTTCAGGACGGCGAGTGCTGCCCACCAGTTGCTGAATGCGATCGACAAAGGCTCTACCGGCGACTACATCGACTCCTGCGTCTTGATAATCCATACCTGTCCTTTCAACGAAATCGTCTCTTGCCTACGTGATCAAAATGGCCATTGTTATTGTCTGGTCTAATGGCGAAAACGACGACTTTGATAAGTGGATTAGGAGAGAATAATAACGCCACTTTATCGGACCTCGCACATTGTCTATACAAGCGGCACTGCAAAAAATTGCATTAACTCAAGACAATCTACAAAATGGCACAATCTCGAGCCTGTCATGAGGATTGCATTTTCAAAACGCTTGCTCCGTAAGCGATAAGTTTTATTAACTGATTTAGGCTGTCGGGAAACACTGAAACCAGCCACTTCATAAGGATCTGGTTGATTTACGTGAAAACCCAGGAAAAGTTGACATTCGACTTGGCGGAAGTGGGTTGGTTCTTTTGCGGATTGCCAATCTGAATCTTCGTGCTAACGTACGGGTCGTTCAAACGCATTTGAAGGGTTATGTCGAGGTGGGCGTGATGGTTAATGGTTTGAATTGACTTTAATAACTGGTCGATTCCGCCATGAGTGTCGCCTGATTGCAGGTTGAACCTGTCACAGCTCCGCTATGTTGAGCTCTTGGAAATAATATGATTCAGAACTTGTGTCGCAGCTTTACGGTCGCCGCAGTGGTATGTGCCACTGGTATGCCTTTAGCCGCAAGTGCTGAGCAGACCGCAGGGGATGCTCGCGCGAACCTACAGGAAACCGTCGAAGTCGCCGTTGACCAATACGACGATGCTGCCGCTGACGAAGCGGCTGCGAGCGATCTTGACTCGGCTCGTTTAGAGCCTGAAGCCGTTGAGTTGTCGAACCTTTTTCGGATTGCTGACCACAACCTTGAAGGACAACGCATTGCCATTTTGCACGTTGATAACTTGCCAGTCCTGACGTTTGTGGACCAGGTGGAAAGTGCAGACTCCGTTGTGAAGACGTCTAGTGAAGTGGCCACGACAGCCGATGATGAACTTTTGCTCCGAGCAGAGACTGTAGCTCGGCAGATTGACGCCTTTTACCAAGCGGAGGGTGATCCTCACGAGATTGGCGTGCGTTGGGATGAAGAGATCGAAGGGTATGCCCTGACCATTGATGGCGAAAAGTTGGTGTTGATTGACGAGTTAACGCGTTACGCCAACCCCACGGGGCAACTGAATGCTGATGCCTTGCAGGCAGCTAACCGCCTACGGAATCTGTTAGGTGCGTCTGAAGAGTTGACAGAAATTGAAGGGGCACCGGAGCCCGCTGTAGTGGCAGCTCCGGCCAACTGGGGAGTGGTTTCTACCTTTTCCGGTACAGCATCTTGGTATGGTCCTGGTTTCCATGGTCGCCAAACTGCCAGTGGAGAGGTGTTTAACCGTGGCGCAATGACTGCTGCTCATCGGACTCTGCCTTTTGGCACACGAGTGCTGGTGACCAATGTTAACAACAATCAACAAGTCATTGTCCGCATCAATGATCGAGGACCCTTTTCCCATGGTCGCGTGATTGACCTGTCTGAGGGCGCTGCTCGCGAAATTGGTTTACACCTCGCAGGTGTGGGTACCGTCCGAGTAGAAGTTCTGGCTGACTAGTTTGCCTGGCAGCTTGAAGTTGATCTGTGTATGGCATCCCTAGTAGTCAATGATGACTGCTGGGGATGTTGCTTTAAGGTGAGATCGCTGAAGATCCAGCGCTGATAAATTTTAGGAACTTCTAGAAATGGGCATGCTTGCCGTCGCAGTTATGCAACAGGCTAGGGCGAGGCTACTACCTTCTCTGGTAAGAGGCTACTAAGTACACACAAATTGGTTCTGTGCTAATGACCAGCCCTCGAAGATGAC
>CAZLYS010000728.1:0-3051 GCA_964563415.1 uncultured Halomicronema sp. | reverse complement strand
TCAAAAAGTTTGAAGTCACTGAGCAGCTTGGGTAAAGTCTCAGATGAGTTTGCTTTTCTGTTTAACATCATGCTTCAGGCATATCTAATTCCCATTGAAGAGGCTGCATTTGTCTCGTTTGGATTAGGAATTTTATTGCTAATTCCGATTTGTGTTTTGCATTACTGGCGTTTTGGCTATGTCGTGCCTGCACGTGCAATGACGTTTTATTCGTTCCTGTTTTATGGTCTCAGTGCCATCTTTTTAGTCAGTTTGCCCTTGCCGACAGTGATGCCTGATTTTTGTGAAATTCATACGGTGACAGGGCATTTGCGGCTGACGCCGTTTCAATTTGTGCCTGACATTATTGAAGCTACTGATATTTCGCTACGGCACTTTAATGTCATCTCCATTCTGGAGAGTCCAGTATTTTTACAAGCCTTTTTCAATTTTCTACTGCTCATGCCGTTAGGGTTTTTTCTGCGGTATTACTTCAAAGCGGGCTGGAAGATGGCATTAGCGATCGCCCTCACCACCACAGCGATGTTTGAGCTGTCACAGATTACTGGCCTCTTTTGGACATATCCCTGCCCTTATCGCACCTTTGATGTCGACGACCTGATGCTCAACGCTACAGGGGCTATGCTCGGATACTGGGTGACGCCTTTCTTCGCGCACTATTTGCCAGATCTGCAGCAACGTCATAGCCGCCCTTTCCAAGTATCGGTTTTTCGGCGCTCAGTAGCTTTTGCGATCGATTGGTTTGTAGCCAATAGTGTGTCTCGATTGATCTTTGCCATCCTCGGGGCAACGACCACGCACCCCCTATGGCTGGATTTGAGCGTTTATATTGTTTGGTTCATTGCAGTGCCCTACTACTGGCGTGGTCAGACTGTGGGCAAAGCGATCGTGGGGATTCGTTTGGTGGGGCGTCGTGGTCATCCTGTCCAACTGCACCAATTGGTCATCCGGTACGGCCTGCTGATTGCCCTGCCGCTGCTCACTGAGGTGACTTATCAAACTCGCGCAGACCAACAACTGGCAAGCCAGGGATATGTCGAAGGCGGGTTCGCGATCGCTGTTTTGGCATTGCTGTTTCTAGAGATTTCAGCACTATTAGGGCCTCTACTCATCCGTCAAGATCACCGGGGACTGCATGACTTGGTGGCCAAAACCCAGCATCAAGTCATGGGTGCCGGCAATGTTATTGAAACCACACGATGAAGTGGCTGGGCGCTAGATGAAAGCCTGGGAGGTGGCTGTCGGGTTATGGCGTTGTAATGCTTCAAAATTAGAGGGGGCTTACGCGAACGTCAGCTCCTCTGTCTGTTTGCTGAAATTTCAGTTGCCCCAAAAAGCAAAAGGGGAAAGAACGCATATGCCCAGCGTTCTTTCCCCTTTTGTGAGTATTGGTGTTTTGTGGTTTAGGCGATGCCTAGACCCAGCAGCACGAAGCGAGCGACAAAAATTGCCGCTAGCAGCCAAACCACCCAGTTGACCTCATGAGCTTTGCCCTGGAAGGCTTTCATCAAGGGATACATGATGAAACCGACTGCTAGACCTTCAGCGATGGAATAGGTGAGTGGCATCAAAAGAATCGTCAAAAAGCAGGGAATGGACTCTGCCGGATCAGACCAACGAATGCCTGAAACACTGCCCATCATTAAGACACCAACGATGAGCAAGGCCGGAGCAGTAGCATAGCCAGGAATTGCCGAAATCAGCGGAATGAAAAAGATCGAAAGGAAAAAGCAACCCGCCGAAACGACTGCGGCAAAGCCCGATCGCCCGCCTTCAGCAATGCCTGAAGCGGATTCGATATAGCTAGTCACCGTAGAGGTACCCAGGAGTGCCCCTGCGGTTGTCCCGATCGCGTCTGCCAAGAGTGCCTGGTTAGCCCTCGGCAACTTGCCATCTTCATCGATATACCCAGCCTGCATACCAACCCCTGAGAGGGTACCAATCGTGTCAAACAAATCCACAAACAGGAAGACAAAGAGCACGGCTAAAAAGTTGGCGATACCGGCTGACCCAATTTGGCCCATACCGATAAATGCTTGCCCAAGCAAGTCCTGAGGCCAGATCGGCAAGCCGACAATGCCTTGAGGCGCAGGTGAGATTTGCAAAATCCAGCCCAAAATGGCGGTGGCTAAGATGCCCCACAGCAAGCCGCCCTTAATGCGTCTAGCAACGAAGGCGCAGGTGATGACAATACCGATAATCGCCATTAAGGTTTCGGGCTGCGCTAAATTACCCAGGGTCGTAATGGTCGCTTCGGAAGGCACGATGATGCCCGCGCCACCAAATTCTGGATTACCAGATAAGGCAATGTAGGCGATGAACAGACCGATGCCCGCTGCCACAGCTCGCTTTAAACAATCGGGAATCGCTGTGATAATCGCGGCCCGCAGATTGGTGAGGGTCATCCCAATGAAGATGAGACCCTCGATAAAGACGGCCGCAAGCGCGACTCGCCAGTCGATCCCCAGTTCTAAAACTACAGAGAAAGCAAAGAAGGCATTCAGACCCATGCCGGGAGCCAGGGCAATGGGATATTTGGCGACGATACCCATGATCAGAGTGGCGATCGTGGCCGATATGCCGGTGGCGACCACCAATTCACCAAAGAGGTCGCCACTCTCTTGTAAAAAGATAGCGGCTGAGAGAATGCCAGGATTCACCACGAGGATGTAGCCCATCGTGATGAAGGTCGTCACGCCAGCAATGATTTCGGTGCGGAGATTGGTTTGTAGACCGTCGAAATCAAAAAAATTGGCGATCGCACCAGAATTGGGGGCAGGTTCAGGAGAAGAGTTGGTCATAGAGAAACACTCATCGATAAATTAAAGCCTTTTCAAAGGAGGAGCTTAAAAGCGACAAAATTTTATTACACAGCTGATCATCAAGACTGTTTGGATAACACCCTTCACAAATTTTCTTGAGATGTGGCTGTGTTGAGAAGCCAGTGTTTGAAGATCTGTAAACGATAACTGTCGTTGGTTACCAGTGCTGGGTTAAGTCGCTCTGGGCATGCTAGGGGTGGCAAACTGGCAGATACGGCATGACTGATGC
>CAZLYS010000727.1:0-3052 GCA_964563415.1 uncultured Halomicronema sp. | reverse complement strand
GAACAAGTCAGCATCTTTGTGACGCCAGATGTCTCGGTAACCGGCTCCCACAAAGTCTTGAAAGGCTTGGTTCCAGAATAGATACTCGCCCTGGGGATTCTTAAAGAAGACCATATCGGGAATTGCATCAATCAGCGTGTGCAGCAGATTGCGCTCTCGGCTGAGGTCTGCCTGAGTTTGTTTGCGATCGCTAATTTCCTGCTGCAACTGTTGATTTTGGTCTCTTAACTGTTGCTGTAGCTCAAGCAGTTGCAGCTGATGGCGCACCCGAGCGAGCACCTCTTCAGCCTGAAAGGGTTTAGTAATGTAATCAACCCCACCCATTTCAAACGCCTTGACCTTGTCTCTCCCTTCTTTTAGAGCACTGAGAAAAATTATGGGGATGTCAAGAGTACGCTCGTTAGCCTTGAGTTGTCTACACAGCTCATAGCCGTCTAGCTTAGGCATGCGAATATCTAGCAAAATGAGATCGGGCAGACTTTGCTGAATGGACATCAGCGCCAACTTGCCGCTGGGTGCCAGCCGTATAGAGTACCCGCGATCGGAGAGCAACCTAGATAAAAGGCGCAAGTTCGCAGGCGTATCATCCACGATCAAGATTTGTTTAGATGAAGATATCGGATCAGGACTCACAGCCTTTATTTAGTCAAGACATTAAATTGATTCAATTAAAAACTGTAAATTTAGATAATACAGGGGTGCGATCAAATGAATTATCACAGCTCCGCGAAACACTCTATTATCATTACCCAATTGCCAACTCAACCTATCAAGAAGAAATAAATTTTCAGAAAATATTATTCACACTTGATCCCGCCTCAGACGAACCAAGAGACTGATTCAGAATGGTAAAGCAATTTTTTTGGCCCTAAAATTGTTCTACAAAACTTTCTTTAAATCAATAAAATTGAGACTGAAAAAGTCAAAATTGAATGGACGTGGTGACTTGATCAGCAGTCAATATCTTAGGTGACAAGTCTTAGGCATTGCTGTTGCTCAATGCTCATAACAAAGAAGTGTCCTGATAATTAATACGTACGGTCTGACCATCTGCACACTTATATAAACCACGTAACTCACGGCCATCTCGCTTGATCACGGGGCTCATCTCATTCTGATTAGGCCTGGTGCTCTCAGGAGCTTAAAGACTTAAAGACATCAGCTGAAAGACATCAAATGAACACACGTTGAATAAATGTCGTCACTTTAAGCGCTTCAGGCATGGTCACTCGTGACAACCCATGGCTTTCAAACCCTCCTCGGCCATCATTCATCGTCGAGCGTCGCTGCTAGAGCTTCTGCTGGCAAGCCGTTGGGAGTTTTTCCCAATTTCTAGAAGGCGCCTCACCGCGCGATGAAGGGACCCTCTTGTACCGCTCTTTAGAGGCGTCACAAACCTGTCACATTGTTTCGATAAGGTTTACGAGATGGATCAGTGGTGCTCTCCAATTCTAGTTGAATTCTTATAATTCTGACGCCCCTAATATGCTACCAACCGTGATTTCAGACTGTATGATAGTGACCTTTAAATACTGGCAAGACGATGTCAAAGCTGGCATGCGTTACCAGAACGAACTGTTTACCCATGTCAAATCATATGAGCCCGCAAAACGATTGCAGGCTTATGATGATGCTTGCGCGTTGTCTGAGCAAGGTCTTCATGTTTGCTTGACAGCGTCTGAGCAAGGTTATTCCCTATGGAAAAATCTGAAAGCTAATGATTTCAAGGCTGTCCCGCTAGCGGCGAAAGCAGTTGCTAATAGCTAATAGCATCCTGACAACTGTAACGTTTCGATAGAATTTTTCAGGCTTCTTTCAGATACACCCTATCTTCAAACATTGTGAGCAGCATTACCTTACAGTCGATTGACTCTATAGATTTAAAGCTAGAGCAAACTGAGGACAGTACGGCCTTAAGAGCAGTCAACTCTGTGGATCCAAAACTAGAACAATTAGAAAACGTTTCCAATCTAATTCGTCATGAGCTACGTACCCCTTTAACGTCTATTCAAGGTGTGCTAAAGCTCTTGCAACATGAGAATTCCAACTATAGTGCTGAAGATGCAGATCGGTTAATCAAGATTGCCATCCTAGCAGCTGATCGCTTGACTCGTCTTGCCGATGCTTTGGAAGGAGAATCTGGCATTCTTCAATCGATGGTGTCAATGCAGGAAATGGAAAACTTGCAGTTAGAGAATGACTTACTCGATGGACTTAAGAATCAAGAGTTTTCTCTCTACTTTCAACCCATTTTTTCCGTTGAAGAGAATCGGATTGTCGGATTCGAAGCACTAGCCAGGTGGCAACATTCTGTCAAAGGTTTAGTTCCTCCAGATGCTTTTATTGCGATCGCTGAAGCGAGTGGCTTTATTCACGACTTAGGCTTATATTTATTCCAACAAGCTTGTCAGACCCTGCATGAATGGCAGCGGCGGTTTGATACTCATTCTCCCTTGACGATGAGTATCAACGTTTCCTCTATTCAGCTCACTGATCCTCAATTCAGTGAAAAGGTTGAAGCGATCTTGAGTCATCACGAAATTCACCCTAACACGCTTATATTAGAAGTTACCGAGAGTGAACTTATCGATAGCCTTGAGGATGCTTTAGAGACAATTCATAACCTGAAAGCTCTAGGTATCGATTTTTACTTGGATGATTTTGGGACGGGATATTCTTCTCTTTCAAGACTTCAAGATCTTCCCTTTGATGCAATTAAAATTGATCGTTCTTTTGTTGTCCAACACAATTGGACAATCAGCAAAGCGATTTTGTTATTGGCAGAAAACCTTCAAGTCAACGTGATTGCTGAAGGCATTGAAACTAATGAACAGTTTCAATGCCTTAAGAATCTTGGTTGCACCAAGATGCAAGGTTATTATTTTTCAAGGCCTGTCAATGTAGAGAAGGCTTTTCAGCTACTCAGCAATCAATCGAAAGTTTCTTCTAGCTGCAAGCAGCCTTCGAAATAGGGCAAGTCAGGTTAATCTGTGCCGTTTAATTAGGGTTTCCTGAAAAAATCTGAACCCGTTGTAGGTCAGAGCTTTAAGCC
>CAZLYS010000726.1:0-3053 GCA_964563415.1 uncultured Halomicronema sp. | reverse complement strand
GTTACGGAATATCTGCATAATAAATGCTGTTCGCGCACACTCTTTGCTACACACTACCACGAGCTTACCCGCCTGAATGAGAGCCTTGAGGCATTGGGCTGCTATAGTATGAAGGTGAAAGAATGGAAGGATGATATTGTATTTCTGCATCAGGTGCGACCGGGCGGGGCCGATCGCTCCTACGGCATTGAAGCGGGACGATTGGCGGGACTGCCTCCTACCGTCATTCAGCGGGCGCGAGAAGTCATGTCGCAAATTGAAAAGCACAGCAAAATTGCTGTTGGCCTCCGTAAAGGAGCTGAGTTCAACGGCAATGGTCGGCGACGCAAACGCCGCAGCGTTCAGGAAGACCCTGCCGAACAGCTCGATATTTTTAGTTCCTAGATACTTGCTCACAAGGGCTAGGTTCAATGGCTTCGGCAATGAGAGCAGTCCGAACTCGTGATTTGCTTGTTCAGTTTCTATAGTTAAGGAGCGCGGATGAATTAATCGTGTCATTTCGGTTTTTCGGAGGGGCGCACGGCTGTGCGCCCGTACCAAGATTGTGGATCTTATTAAATTTTGATTTCTAAGGCACACCATGTCAGTAGTCACGATCAGACCAGCCCAGTCCGACGACGCAGCAGCTTTGGCGCATCTCGCTGAACGCACCTTCCGCGATACGTTTACGGAGGAGGACAACCACGCCGATATGGAGCTGCACTGTGCCGAGAACTTCGGTGTAGCCATTCAAAGGCAAGACATTCTCGCCCCCAACGATGTCATTCTCTTGGCAGAAATCGATGACCAACTCGTTGCCTTTGCCCAAGTACGGCTACATTCTCCGAAAGCCTGTGTTGCGGCCCAGCGACCATCAGAACTCCATCGGTTGTATGTCGAGAAAGCCTGGCATGGTCGGGGCGTGGCCCACCAGCTGATGCCCCAGGTTCTAGCCAAGGCAACGCAGACGGGTGCCGATGCCATCTGGCTGGGGGTCTGGGAAGAAAACCCGAGGGCGATCTCGTTCTATCGCAAATACGGATTCAACGTGGTGGGGGAACATGTCTTTCAGTTTGGCAACGATCCGCAACGAGATCTGGTAATGATGGCAAACCTTTAAATCGCATGACATTGCAGCCTCAAGTCTGCCTCGGTGTAGAGGGGAGCGATGTACCATTTGAGTGTTCGACGCAGTGAACGGATGGCTATGGCTGACCACAAGGCAATTTCTGAAATTCTCTCCCGTGAGGCTTTGGTCGCAGCTTACGAGGCTGGACAACGAGCCTTTTCGGGGTTGTCGCTGACAGGTCTGAATATGAACGGTGTTGACCTCAAGGGCGCTGACCTCAGCTATGCCGAATTGAATGAGGCCAACCTGAGCCAGGCAAATTTGCGAGGCTGCGATCTCAGCTATGCCTCTCTCAGAGAAGCTGACCTCACTCAGGCTGATTTGCGCGGAGCGATGCTCATTGGCACTGACTTACGCCAAGCCACGGTGACCGAGGCCAATTTTCACGATGCTGACTACGACCCCGCCGAAACCCACTTTCCGGCTGAGTTCGACCCGGTCAAAGCGGAAATGAAGAGCGATCGCGCGAAAGCCTAACCGTTGAGCTGATAACCGCAGTTGGAACAAAAGCGATCGCTCGGCTTTACCGGAGTCCCACACTGACTACAAAATTTCGCTTTACCAGCGGTAGTTGAACCACTGGCGCGACTGCTGGTAGCCGCGTTCCCCATCTGCATTGCCATGTTGCCCATGCGCATCTGCATCGGATTCGCGCTCATTTCCATGTCACCCATTTTCATTGGCTGTATGGGTGCCATCGGTGTCATCGGCTGCATCGGTTCCACGGGCGACATGGGTTGCATGGGCGGCATCGGACTTCCCGGCATCGCCACCCCAGAACTCACCTGCATTTGTTGCGCATTGCCTAGAGATGGACTTTGGGACATCATCCCGAGCTGGTTGCCCTGCAATTGCAAATGGTGAACGCCTTGGGCAGTAGTGAGTTTGACGACCACTCCTTGCGGGATGCGAAACAATTCTGGCGGAGTAGTCCAAGCACCAGTTGTAAACTGACTGCTCGATTGTTGCTGCTGTCCAGCGCTGCTAGTGGCGAGAGTAACGGCAGTTTGTTCTCCCACATTGTCTAAGTACAATCGTTGTCCAGAGCCGAGTTCGCAAATATAAGCCATAGTGGATGTTGAGATTCAATTGTGGGCAGGCAACGTTGCCTTCTTCTATTGTGTCGGCAGCATCCACTCCTCTAATCAAGACTTTAGAAAACTGTTAGGTCTAGCTCTAACACTTGGTAATCAGTTGGGGGCAATCTGCCAAATCATCCTTTTCACCCCTTTACTAAGCATTTTCGGTCTAGAACATCTCCCGCCCTCTAACCTCTAAACTTTGCGATAGTTACTATCTCTTTAAAGTCTCTGTTTTGCTGCCGTCATCGATAGTCATCCTTGGCAAACGTGCGTTACCGTGGATTCGCTACATCCGTCACTACGGCAATTTTATTTTCGCTGCTAGAATGGCGGGGATCGTTCCTTTCACACACAGTTTGGAGTTAAACCCATGGAGCCTGTATCCACTGATGTGGTTCAGCAGGTAGCGGCATACTTCAGTATTCTGAGCGAACCAATGCGTCTCAAGATTTTAAATCTGTTGCGAGACGGTGAAAAATGCGTTCAGGATCTCGTGGAGGCGACTGCTACTAGTCAGGCCAATGTTTCCAAGCATCTTAAAGTGATGCTACAGGCGGGCATATTGGCACGACGGTCAGAGGGGACAGCTGCTTACTACAGCGTGACGGATGACCTGATCTATGAGTTGTGTACCCTAGTGTGCGATCGCCTCGCCACCCGGATTGAGCAACAAGCCCAAAGCATTCGGTCGTTTAGTCTCGCTTCCTCTACGAGCAAGGGCTACCACAATGGGCATCTGGGATAACCGCGATCAAGTTTAGAGGTGATTGACAGACTGCGTGAAAGCAGGCAGATCAAGGCTTTCAGACACCTGACTTTTCCTGCTAAGTCCTCAAGCTCATCGTAGACGGTGCTCATAGCCT
>CAZLYS010000725.1:0-3054 GCA_964563415.1 uncultured Halomicronema sp. | reverse complement strand
CGGTTGCCAAGTTGAGGGAAATTGGGCCTGCAGAGGTAGTCGATCTTGCCAGGGTTGAAGAGTATGCTGCAATGCCAGCGGCAGCGAGTCTTGAGAAAAGGGTGATTGTAGGCGATCGCAAAAGGTTTCTAACAGGCTGTAGAGTCGCGACAAATCTGCCAGGTGTGGCTCACAGGCTGGGTTATTAGAGGTGCGACGGAGGGGACACGACACCTCTAACCGACGGCGAATGGCAATGATTTCTTGCAAAACCCCATTCCGCAAAAAATCAGTCTCATGCAGCAGCATTTGTGCCTGGTACTGGTGCCACCAGCGCAAAAGTTCTGTCGGATCTGACATAGGGGTAGCCAAGCTGTTGCAATCTGCCTCAATGCTTTTCATACAGTAGTGCCTGAGTCGGAGCAGAGCTTGACCGATTTTGGCCGCCTACTTTGCACTTTTCTGCAAGGGTTACTGTAGCGGCCTATTGTACCCATCCTGTCTAGGGGACAGTCTAAGAATTATTATTTTGTTGCCGCAACCGCAAGCCATCGGCAGCCTTCAGCCAATAGTTGTTGGCTGAAGGCTGCCCTCAGCAATGTGGCTAGTGCTCACCAACTGACGGATTGCGATGCGCTTTTTATGCAAGTTTTCAGGTTCAGGAGACAGAGCTAAATTTTCCCAGCTATCGAAGAAAAACGTGGCTAGCGTTCAGGCATCTGCAGCTTGCCGAAGATTTTCAGCGAGTTTACGCGCAATAAAGACCAGAAATTCGGAGGGCTCTTGCTGGTTGTTATGAGCCAAGGCGGCGGCAACTTGCAGCATCGTTTGTACGAGCTGTGGGTTCAACAGTTCTGGCTGACGTGATAAAACTGCTGGCTCACTGCCAGACGGACACTTGAGCAGGTCATCAATCAGGCTGTAGTAGGCATCCAATTCGGGATTGACAGCATTAGCATCCATGACAAATTTCCTTTTGTGAACGGGCAAGACCCTACCGGGCCGCAACGGTATTTGGACAAGTTTCGAGATCTTGCTGAATCAGGCGATCGCGCTTCTCCCCTGCTCCCTCTACAGCCGATAATCCAATCCACTGATCCACGGCAGCTTGGTCAAAACCGATCTCGTAGCGATCTCCCACCTGCATTAGCGGTCGCCGAATCAGTAGAGGATCTTGCACCATGAGTGCTAGAGCGGTTTCAGCATCTACCTGATTGGGCTGTACCTGTCCTGATTTAATTGCGGGGGCCGTGCGGTTAAAACATTGAGCAATGGGGCGATCGCCAAAGAACTGACGCAGGCGATCCGGAGTCCACGGTTCGGTCAGTAGGTTGCGGGCGTCTACGATATGACCAGCCGCTGCCAGCAGCGCCTTTTGTTTGGTGTTGTTAATGCAACCGGTTTTTTCGTAAAAGATGACGGTGGTCATTTGGGGTATCGGGGTGGATGGGGGTATCGCAGGGGCGAGGCATTCTCGGAATAACAGTTCAGGTTTAACCGATAGGTAACTTCGAGAATGCCTCGCCCGGACACGCGCAGGCTGTGCCTGGGCGGAGCATCAAAATGGTTTGGCGGTTTGGGTTTCGGGTTGGTATTGGAATCGACCTTTAGGTTGGGTGTCGCCATACAGTTGAAACGTTAGGGAATCGACATTGCCCAGGGTCTTAACTTGGTGAATGGCGTCGGGATGAAAACTGATGATGTCGCCTGCCCGGAGAATCTGTTCGCCCACGATCTCAATTTGAACTGGCTCATCCGGCGCATTGACGCGTCGCCAAAACGTATGGTGCTCTTCTCCTTTAATCTGAAAGACGACGCCCCAAGCACCATGATTATGAATTGAGCTGGTCAGGCCCGGTTGAGTCGTGACATTTTGCACGGTGAGGGGGTAACCGATTTCGTCATAGAGGGTAGTGACGTTCACGCCGGTATGGGCATTCGGGGCCGCAAATTGAGTCTTAGCCCAATAAGAATTGAGGATGAACTGCCGCACCTGACGACGGATCTGGGGAAGATAATCCCACTCGTCTTTTTCGTGGGGGGCATGCGCCACGATCTCCAAAATTTCTGTTAGAAACTGGTGCAAGTAATAGGGCTCTCGCAGCAAATCCCACTCCCGAGCCGAGGGGCGGCGCTGGCATTGACCATTACTTGTCACAAACCAATCTTGAGCGTTCATAGGTCATACGTTCACGAGACGACTTACCAATTCCAGGGGTTAATTCTCATCAAAATCGTCATCCTCTTCTTGAGAATTCAAAATATGGATTAACACCCCAGCGCCAAATTCATCCTTGGCATCCAAACTGCGAACCCGTTCAGCAATTTCCATGGCCGCTTGATACGCGCCCCAGCGAGCCAGCATCATGCCGAGAGCGGTGTAAGCACTCAGATATAAGCGAATCGAGGGATCAGACAGTCGTGCTTGCAGAACGGGTCCTAGCGATTCCCATTCCTGCGGTAATCCCTCCGTTTGGCGGATTTCTTCCATGACCTGCATGGCCAATTGTCGCGCCATCGCATTCTTTGATTTGTAGAAGAAGTAGCGATAGGCGCTGACCAGCGTATCGACATCGGTTTGAGGATGCGCCAGGGCTTGCAAAATAAAGTGCTCTGACTGAGCGGTATCTTCCCAGTTGTCAACGGCGGCTTGGAGGAGTTGTTTAATTTCTGCCGGGGCTTGGTACCAGGAGTAGCGATCGCCGTCAGGTTCAGTCAACAGAGCATTCATCGGAGGTGCAGATTCAATAAAGGACAGGGTGGGATTGACGGGAGGGACACTTTCGCACCCCTCCCTAAGGGGAATGTCAGTCTCGTTGGCTAGTCTTGAGCCACCAGAGCTGGAGCTGACTCGGGCGTTTTGACATAGGGCAAATCTGCCAGCACCGAGGGTTCGCGAGCAGGCAAATCTTGGAACAGGACGGAGCTGAGATAGCGCTCGCCAAAACTGGGCTGGATGGCGACGATCAGCTTGCCAGCATTTTCAGGCCGCTGACCCACTTTCAGCGCTGCAGCCAGGGCGGCTCCCGCTGAAATACCGGAGAGCAAGCCTTCTTCGCGGGCGAGACGGCGGCT
>CAZLYS010000724.1:0-3056 GCA_964563415.1 uncultured Halomicronema sp. | reverse complement strand
TGAAGCGCACTGACGGTTTTCAGATGGCGTCTTTCTGTTCGGAAATCCGGCGATCGTCTTAAGGCCTGCAGCAGAGTTAGGTTTCAGAGTACAGCGCGTTCAAAGTTGGAACCCTAGCAGAATATAGGTTTTTAGGTTTTGCCGACCTAAAGTGCCCCGTGAGTCGAAGAAGATCATGGTAGCAATTGAAAGTTCACTCAGCTAAACCACAAAATCAGCTCAGTAAAATTACTCTCCTATGGTTACTGTTGGCATTACTAAAGCAATCACCAATCTAAATGAGGCGCACGTGAAATTGGGCGTTTCACCTAGTCTAGAAGCTGATTTTTTTACCGAATGGCAAGCCTCATTGTCGGCTCTGACATCAGATCAAACCGCTACGCTAGACCACCTCAGGCAGCGATATCTGAGCTATGCCGATAGAGGGGCCATTACCGAAGGCACCGTGAATTTGATCTTACTGGCTCCCCTATTAGAAACACTGGGCTTGATGGATCCGCCTTATCCAGTATGGGGCGAAAAATACGTGCGCTTTGAGATTGAAGATGGCGCGACCACTTTAGACGGTCTGATGGATGCCCTCTTGATCAACGACCAACTGTGGCTCATCGTGATTGAAAGTAAACGCTATGGCTTTAGTGTGCGGCAGGCTCTGGCTCAAACCCTAAGCTACATGGTCAGCGCCCCGACTGCGAAAGTGTTTGCTCTGGTTACCACTGGCGAAGATTATCTCTTTATCAAACTCGATCAGGAAACCAAGCGCTATGGCCTGTCGGATAAATTCACTTTGACCACGGCAACCGGCAATGAGCTTTACACGGTTGCGCAAGTTTTACTTCACCTTGCTCAAAGCAACCATTGAGAACGGTGATAGAGGAGACTGAAGTAAGTACCTAAGCCAGTTGCGCAAGTTAGTCAGCCATGGAGTCTAGGCGAACATCTTGTCATCAAAGATGGCCGCAGCCCACCATTACTCTGCGTCACCGTTGGTGGCTTCCTCAGCGGCTGCCCGCTCATCTTGAATGGCCTGAATACGCAAGAGCAACGCTTCCTCTTGATCTTCAAATTCTTCTTCAGGAACATCGCCCATGTCAAAGGCGAGCTGCAGCGTCAGCAATTGTTTTTGCAAGGTTTCCAGTTCGTCGGTCTGGTCTTCTACCTGATCGAGAATCTTTTCGGCAATCCAAGTGACGCCAGTAAAAGGGCCGGTCACGGGTGCTAGCAGTAAACGTAAAACCATCTCATTTTGCTCCTGACGCTGATTGCGTCTCGGTTTCTATTTTGACAGTGATCAAGCGTTGTGTCGTTGACATGGCGCGATTGAGGGACCGCGATCGCAGTTTCGGTGCTGATGCAGTTGTCGTCACCATCAATCAAACATGCCCAGCCAGATGACTTGAGCAAATTTTGATTTTGCATTTAAGTTCAGGCAGATAAAGATGAGTTACCGTCACGGTAAGACGGTTCTTCTCGATTGAGGTGTAAATGATGAAGTATCTCCTGGCAGGAGACATCGGCGGCACTAAAACCATTTTGCGGCTGGTGGCAGCTGACGGCTCAGACCTGAAAACCTGCTACGAACAGGAATACGTCTCGAAAGACTTTCCTGATTTGGTGCCCATGGTGGAGACCTGTTTGGAGGCAGCTAAAGAGCATGGAACCGATTTTGGCAAACCGACACGGGCCTGCTTTGCGATCGCGGGACCGGTGGTCAACAACACCTCTAAGCTCACCAACCTCACCTGGAATCTGGATGGTGATCGCCTGGCCCAAACCCTAGAGTTAGAATCCACCGAGTTGATCAACGACTTTGCGGCGATCGGATATGGCGTGTTGGGCCTCAAAGAGGACGATATCCATACCCTGCAAGCAGGGGTGCCGGATGAACATGCCCCCATTGCTATCATTGGGGCAGGAACTGGCTTAGGGCAAGGATTTCTGATTAAACAGGGAGAGACTTTTCAGGTTTTTCCATCGGAAGGGGGACACGCCGATTTTGCGCCCCGCTCAGAATTGGAATTTCAGTTACTGAAATATTTGCTCGATAAGCATGGGATCACGCGCGTTTCAGTCGAGCGCGTGGTTTCGGGTCAAGGAGTGTTGGCGATTTATCAGTTTTTACGAGATCGCGGCATCGCTCAAGAGTCTCCAGAACTCTCTGAGATTGTATGCACCTGGGAAAAAGAAGCTGGGCGCACGAAAACAGTTGACCCTGCTGCAGCCATTTCTCAAGCGGCGCAAGCGGGGACAGACAGCATGGCGGTACAAACGATGGATTTGTTTGTCAGCGCTTACGGAGCTGAGGCTGGTAACCTGGCGCTGAAGCTGTTGCCCTATGGTGGCTTGTATGTGGCTGGCGGCATCGCCGCTAAAAACCTGTCACTCTTAACCGAGGATAGTTTTCTCGATGCCTTTACCCATAAAGGACGGATGAGTAATTTGCTCAAAGACATTCCCGTACACGTTGTCTTGAATCCCCAAGTGGGACTCATTGGGGCCGCTCGGCGGGCAGCAGAGCTTTAGCCGGTTGGTTATTAGTGAGACATTCCCAAAGAAGAAATGTGAGGGCGATTCGGCGATCGAGTATCCTGGTTCAACGTGGTGGCGGGTAGGATTGACAACTCTTACCGACGGGGCAACAGACATTACAGGCACCTGCGCGACGTCATCCCCCATGTTCAATTTTCTGCTGTTATTGGTATGGCTGGTCATAGCAAATGGGCGAATATTAAGCGCCAAAAGGCTCGGGTGGATGCCGTAAAAGGCAAAACCTTTGCCAAGCTGTCGCGAGAAATTATTGTCGCTACCCGTACGGGGGGCTCGGACCCAGCCGGTAACTTTCAACTGCGGACGGCGATCGATAAGGCCAAAGCAGCAGGCTTTCCCAATGACAATATCGATCGCGCGATCGCCAAAGGGTCGGGGCAGCTCAGCGGTGATGATGCGCTAGAAGCCATTCGCTACGAAGGGTATGGACCGGGTGGAGTCGCGGTGCTCATCGAAGCCCTGACCGATAACCGCAACCGCACTGCCGCCGACCTCCGCGCTGCCTTTAG
>CAZLYS010000723.1:0-3061 GCA_964563415.1 uncultured Halomicronema sp. | reverse complement strand
ACCTGCCAGATCATCCGTTTCCACTTGGCCTGCGAATCATTGCGCCGGACAGACCTGGCTATGGCAGATCAGACCCAAACCCGGATCGCACCCTTTTGGACTGGGCCAATGACGTGACCGAGTTGGCGGATGCCCTGGAAATAGATCAGTTTGCGATCGCGGGCGTCTCCGGCGGGGGACCCGGAGCGCTAGCTTGTGCCTGGCAGATTCCAGACCGCCTGACAGCAGTCGGTGTCGTGTCAGGTGCCGCCCCCACCGACGCGCCCGGCGTCTTTGAGGGCATGAGCACAACCAACCGGTTCTTCATGAAACTGGCCTGGCGATCGCCGTGGATCTCTAGCCTGAATGTCCGATTTTTGGCGTCGCTGATTCGCCGCAATCCGGCCCGCTACATCGACACCATGAAATTTAAGGTTCACGATGTGGACAAGGCCATTCTGGCTCGCCCTGAGATTCAAGACATGCTGGTAAAAGACTTTACCGAAGCGCTGCGAGGCGGAGCCCAAGGCATAGTGGACGATATGACCGCTAATCACGGTTGCCCGTGAGGCTTTCCGCTAGATCAGATTAGAGCCAAAGTTCATGTTTGGTTCTGTGAGCTAGACCATAGCGTTCCACCTGCCATGGGGAGATACCTCAGCAATACAGTCCCCAACTGTGAGGCTACGCCAGTGCCAGATGCCGGACATCTGTGGATACTCTTACACCTGAATGACGTGCTGACTGCGTTGATGTCTGGTCAGTAGGGAGCAAAGCCAGAGCTCTCCTAATCAGGTTTAGAGGTTCTCAGTCAGCTTTCTCTCACTGCACCGACGGAATCATCACGCTGGCGAGTTCTGCCTTCCCTATGCAATGGATGCTTCTCAAGCTTCACCGTCAGAGGCAACTCGAACTTCATGGTTGCGTTTGAAATCCCCTTCATCCTCATGCCTTGAAAGACCTGGCAATCGATTGCTTTGAGAGCATCCTTCACGGTATTTGTGGCGGAGATGCATCCCAGCACAAGTACCGCTTCATAATCTTTAGCACACTTCAAAAGTCGATTACGCTGCCCCTCTGTCCAAAGGCACATTAACGGAGAAGGTAGGCGGGTCGTGTACACGCCGGTTCGAACACCGCGTTGTTCGAGCGACTCTCGAATGGATTTAATGTAGGCCTCAAAAGCCCCTGTCTTAAAGCCATACTTAAAGAACTCAATGAGAGGCTTCTGTTTCTGCATCGCCAGACTTATCTGTGGACACATCGGGCATGAAACAATTAAGACCGAGCTGAAGTCCTCAAGGTCGGCAATAACGTCGCGCGGTTCCAAATAGATAGCCATGCCCCCCTCCTCGTTGATACGTAATTGAGCGCTCTAAACCGATTATTTCGGTTTAGGGAGTTCCGGGAGTAGGAGTACTCAATACGAGTAAGAGTACTTGATCTAAGCGTAGCATTTTCATTATTTGGCTCGCTGCTGACTAGACAGTTGACCTGCACCAAGCCATCAATAGGAGTTTGGCTTCCTACAAGGAAAAAACTGTGGGCAATGGCGTCGACTCTCCTCACAAGAACCTCATCCTTTCGTTCCAGGGTTGTGATGTGAGAAGAAAAAGATTGGGTTGTACGCTCTCATCAGAGCCCAGTGGTTGACTGCTGCTTCAGGTGGCGCACGTAATCCAGCAACAGCCGCATGAGCGCACCTTGAGATTGGTCGATCCTTGCGCTAGAGGGAGCTTATGAAACGTTTAACAAAGACGCCGCCCTTCCGCGGACCGAAAGGCGAGGTTATTCCAGACAGCATTGCTGAGATCAACTATCTCCCTCTCGGCGGGCTCGATCAGTGGGTGATGATTCGGGGTGAGAACCTTGCCAATCCGCCGTTGATTCTTCTACACGGTGGACCAGGCTTCTCCGAGACGCATTTCTTCCGTTATTTCAATTCACCGCTGGAGAAGACCTTCACAGTTGTCTACTGGGATCAGCGCGGCAGCGGCAAATCGTTCGACAGCGAGATCCCCAGATCCTCAATGACGGTAGAGCAGTTCATCAACGATCTTGATGAGTTGGTCGAGACAGTGTGTAAACGTGTCGGGCAAAAGAAAGTTGTCATCTTCGGGCACTCCTGGGGATCTGTGCTCGGCGCACTCTATGCCGCACGGTTCCCAGAGAAAGTTTCGGCCTATGTCGGCAGCGGCCAGATTGGTGATTGGTCAGCCAGCGAGGTGTCAACTTATACCTATACGCTTGAAGAAGCGCAGCGTCTCAATAATCGCAAGGTACTGCAGAAGCTGCGCGCCATTGGACCACCGCCTCACACCGCTAAAGAGCTGTTGACACAGCGCTTCAGCTTGCTTCGAATAGAGGGAGAGCCAATTGTCAGTGGCTTCTGGACTCTCGGTCGAATCTTTTTCAGTGTTCCGGAGACATCGATCTTCGAAATCCTCAATGTCATGAATGTTGTCGAGTTTTCGATCGATGCCATGTGGTCTGAAGTAACAGCGATAAATCTGCTTAAGGCTGTGCCCGTGTTACAGATGCCTGTATTCTTTTTCCTCGGACGCCATGACCACTGTGTCCCCTCGGAGATCAGTGTGGCTTATTTCGATGCCTTAACTGCGCCGTCGAAGAAAATTGTCTGGTTTGAGGAGTCGGGACACGAGCCGTTTGTGGATGAACCAGTGAAGTTCAATGCATCGATGTTGGAGTGGGTGCGACCCGTCTTGGTCTGAGAAGAAAGCCGTATGGATGACCACTCAAATCGCTTATTGACAGCCACTCAGTAAAAGGCTGCTGCCGAAGTCCTTGGGACAGCCTTTTCGCAAGGTCCCTTGATGGCTTGCTGCTTTCCAAATGCCACATCAGGTGTAAAACCTAGACGAATCTCTTTCTGCCGATAATACGCTGCTGCCTTCGCCACAGCGGGGTTGAAGTCAGATGGCTACAGGGATGGGCAGCTGCTGCCCTCACAAGTTACTCATTTTTACTGCCTAGGCTGAAAGGTGGAGATGATAGCTGTCAATTGGAGTCAGCATCATGGCAACCATCCAGATTGATGCAGAACGCTGTCGAACGTGTGGAA
>CAZLYS010000722.1:0-3065 GCA_964563415.1 uncultured Halomicronema sp. | reverse complement strand
AGATAGGGCTTGATTTCATTGACACCCTTGGGGAAACGAACGCGGGCTTCCTCAGTCGAAATCGCTGGGGAAACCACAACATCCTCACCGGCTTGCCAATCCACAGGAGTGGCGACGCTGTAGTTGTCGGTCAACTGCAACGAGTCCAGTACCCGCAGGATTTCGGTAAAGTTTCGCCCTGTGGTGGGGGGATACGTTACCGTGAGCCGCAGCTTTTTGCTGGGGTCGATGATGAACACCGTCCGCACGGTCACCTTGGCGTTGGCATTCGGGTGAATCATGCCGTACAACTCAGACACAGATTTGTCTTCATCCGCAATGATGGGATAGTTCACCTGAGTATGCTGAGTTTCGTTGATGTCCGTAATCCAGCCCTGGTGAGACTTAACGCCATCAACACTAAGGGCAATCACCTTCGCACCACGCTTGGCAAACTCAGGCTTGAGTTTGGCCACATTACCCAGCTCAGTGGTGCAGACGGGGGTGTAGTCAGCGGGGTGAGAAAACAGCACCACCCAGTTGTTACCGGCCCAGTCATAGAAATTGATTGCACCCTGGGTCGTTTGTTGGGTGAAGTTAGGGACGATATCGCCAAGTTGTAAAGTCATTCGTGGTCTCCTTTATGGTTACGCAATTGAGTTAACAGAGATAGGCATGTAGCCCTTTGAATATGCAAAGTAAGCTACTTAGAGGCGGCACTCTCTTCAGGGAGGCGCTCTCGAAAGGCCGTAACGCATCAGCAAATCCCCTTCATGAAAGGGTTCGACGGTTTCAACAACGTCGCGCAGATGTCAAATAGAAAAAGGGTGACTATTCAACTCACGTCCCAAAAACTGCATCTGCGCGGTGAGTAGGGCCAATGTGCCGCAAAACTGTGAAATTCTCGGGATGCATTATCATGACTGTCTGGAACAATCGAGAAGATCAGAGAGAACATTCGGGAAGTGAACTGATGGGTCTCGGCTCCAAGCTCTAACCATCGCCCAACAAGTTCTCTAAAAAGCTGATATTTCTTCGCCTCAAGGGCACACAGTGCGGCTAAGTAACGGCCTCGTCATCTTGCGATCGCAAATTGTGCCCTTTCTTCGCAGTGATCTTGGGTCGTTCATGGTTATTCAAAATTGCGTCAGGCATGAGATTGGTGACAAGTGATTCAGCCATTTCATTGCCCCCTTATCCATTTTTTGGATGGACTTCCTGAGGAGATCCGTGTTGATTAATTCATGGTGGTTACACCATGAACTCTCTCAGGAAAGGTGTTGTCTGATGGCTTTAAGGCTCAGTTGATATTGTGGGGCGAAAGGTCTGGAGTTGAAGCGGTGAGCTATGAAAAAGTCAGGCGAAATGATAGCAACCACATAAAAAGACCAGCGATCGCCGGTCTTTATTTATGTGGTTGTTGTTATCAGTCCCAGAGTCGAGCCGTATCGGCTTAACAGAACTGCTGGCGTCAAGTGCTAAGAACTGAAGATTGACAGGTTGAGCGGTACCGGCTCCCCTAGCCAGGAGGCATGTTCGGTGTGATCTTCTAGATCGTTGCCTGTGAGGCCATGAACGAGAATCGTCAAATCACCCCGCTGATTCTCCAGCCAGGGAATCAATTGGTCGAATTGAGCTTGATCAAACGCGAGTTGGCAACTCCAGCGAGGATGCGGCCCTACCATTTTCTGATGCACCCGCCCCACCGCGACGTCGAAAAGCTCTCCTGCTGTTTGGCAAATCTCAGCAGCTTGCGTTATCGAGCTTTCATCGAAATAGACATGTGCATGGTAATGCTCGTAGCGGTTAGTGGGTCTTTGAATCATGGGTTACTAGCGGCAGGTGCTTTGTGATCGATGTTCAATCTTGGCAGACATTCAAACAACTGTGGCAAATTATTCGAGGGTGGCTGTGCTTTTTGTGGCGTTGCTGATTCATGGGATGAAGGACTTAGGTGATCGCTTGTCTGGGTAGCACCGGGACATCTCCGAACTTGAGATAGTGAATCAATAATCGCAGCGAATGCTTGAGCATCTCCAGTGATTTCGAATAACACAACGTTTTGCGATGCAGCCGTGCAAGGTAATGCCGCAACCGCGTGTTCTCTCCCTCGACCCGGGTCATATAGGTCTTGCTGACAATCTAGTCGCCATCTGGAATATAGCTGGGATAGACCTTCCAGCCATCGGTGACATAGCAGTAGCATTGCCATAAGCGCACCATTGCCCATAGGGGGGCGAAGGTCTGTGCACTCCGGTCACCGACCACCCACCTTAAGATGCCGGGACGAAAGTGATCGACAGCCGTCCAGATCCAGAGCTTTTTTGGCCCCCACAAGCGTTTGGAGCTCATCAAGCTCGCCGACCTCAGGCATCACTTCTGGTTCATACGTATCTGGCAGCCGTTGACCGCTCTGCTTGACCCAATTGATGACGGTGGTGTGGTGGACACCACTGCCCCGTGCAATCGCCCGAAAGCCCAGACCATTGCTGTAGAGCTTCAAACACTGACGACGCACCGCATCACTGTAGCCTTGCTTGGTCTGTGGGTTTTCGACAAACTGGCGACCGCAGTCAACACAGATATGGTTCTGCTGGCCACGACGCTGACCGTTCTTGCGGATGTGTTCACAACCGCACTCAGGACAAATCATCGTTTATCCTCCAATTCCTCCCTCAATTATGCAACGCCGAGAAGTTTTGTCAGTTAATCAGCACCGGACCACTCAAGTAGTTCCGCCATCCCACCAAGAAAGGGCTATGACGCTAAGACAGAATCTTTAGGCCGCGCAAAAATCATGCGCCCAGCAGACGTTTGGAGAGCACCGGTGACGACAACAACGATTTCGTTACCGATATAGTCGCGTCCTTCCTCCACCACTACCATGGTGCCGTCGTTCAAATAACCAACGCCTTGTTGCGGTTCTTTGCCCTCTTTCAAAATGCGCAAACCCATATCATCGCCTGGTAAATAATTGGGTCGAATAGCCTGAGCCAAATCGTTGATATTTAGCACTTCCACCTCTTGAAAACTGGCCACTTTGTTGAGGTTAAAATCATTCGTGAGCAGCATCGCGTTCAGCTCTT
>CAZLYS010000721.1:0-3071 GCA_964563415.1 uncultured Halomicronema sp. | reverse complement strand
TCTCCCTAAAGTCATTCGCAAACCCATAACTTTAGGGTAAGTTGATAGACCGGTCTTTCAACTTACCCTAAAGTTATGGGTTTGCGAATGACTTTAGGGAGACGGACTGCCATGTATCGACCCACGATTTTTCGAGAAGACGACGTGACCAAACTGGTGGATTTTATGCAGGTCAACAGCTTTGCTACCCTAGTTTCGATTGTCGAGGGGCAACCTTACGCCTCCCATATTCCCCTGGTGGTCACCGTAGAAAACGATGTCGTTAAACTGACCGGGCACCTGGCCAAACAAAATCCGCAGTGGCAGGCCTTTGACCAAGCCGAATCGCTGGCTATTTTCACCGGCCCCCATGCCTACATTTCTCCTCAGCTTTACGAAAAACGGGAAAACGTCCCGACTTGGAACTATATTGCCGTTCACGCCTATGGTCGTCCCCAGCCCCTCACCTTGGATGAGGCCCCGGAACGCATGGCCGACATGATTAATGGCATGGTGAACGTTTACGAAGCTACTTACCAGCAGCAGTGGCACAGCTTGTCAGAGCGGTATCGCAGCCAAATGATGAACGGCATCATCGGGTTTGAGATGCCCGTGACGCGGTTAGAGGGCAAGTTCAAGCTCAGCCAAAATCGTAGTCAGGCCGATCAAAAAAATGTCGCGGACTCGTTACAGCAGAATTCCGATCCCACGATTCAGGCTGTCGGCCTAGAGATGCAGCAAAATCTACAAGGGCACGAATCACCAGATCAATAAATTGCCGCTAAGGTTTACGTCGCTCTTTAGCGATTCCAAACAGTTAGGGCAATAATGCCAAAAGCTAGCAAAATGGTACCTGATAGGCGATTAAGCCAGCGCAGACCAGCGGGCGTGAAGCGATGACGCAGCAGGCTAACAGCCCCACTTAAGAAAAACCACCACAGCGCCGAACCGAGAAACACCCCTAGCACCAGAATTCCAGAACTCGCAAAATCTGTCCCTAACTCGACAATGCCGAATCCCGTAAAGACCGCTGCAAATGAAAAAATGGTGGCGGGATTAGTCAACGTCAGCGCCAGGGTAGAACTGTATGCAGTCAGCAGCGATCGCGGCATCGACGCCGTTTCTGCGGATGTTTCTGAACCAGTTGGAGTTGGAGTTGGAGTTGCGGTTAATTTGCCAGCTTCTGCAGGCGGTTTAGACAAAAGCGTAGTGATGCCCAAGTAGCAGAGAAATAGTCCCCCGATAATGCGTAGCCAGGTGGATTGATGGGTGAGAAAGTCCGCGATCGCGGTTAGGCCAAATCCCGCAATGCAGCCATAAAGACCATCGGCAGTCGCCGCCCCTAACCCCGACACCAGCCCGACCCATTGCCCCATTACCAACGTCCGTCGAATGCAGAGAATGCCGATGGGGCCAACCGGAGCCGCGATCGAGAGCCCGAAGATGAGACCAGTAAAAAAGATGGAAAGCATGAGGGTATGAGGGTGGATGGGTATGGGGTAGATGGGTGGATGGGTGACGTAGGGGCGAGGCATTCGAATGAACAATGGCCCGGTCTCTTAACGAAACCGACGGATGAGAATGCCTCGCCCCGTTTGCCCCACCGAATGAACAAGGATCTGGTCTCTTAACGAAACGGACGTATGAGAATGCCTCGCCCCGCGCCTGATGACAAGATTTGATGGCCTTAACCGATTTCTGGGCCTGGCAACGGTACCGAGATCGTCTCTTTAACGGTGGAGAGCACGATGGTGGTGCGGGTCTGAGCCACACCGGGAATTTCTTTAAGTTGATGGGTGATGAGGCGTTCGAGACCTCGGGTGCCCTGACACCGAACTTTCAGCAGGTAGTCACCGTCGCCCGCAACGTGATGACACTCCTGAATGGCCGGTGTGGTGAGGACTTCCGCCAAGAAACCGTCGCGATGGCGGGGATGCTCCAACGTCACGGCGATAAAGGCCGTCAGGTCATACCCCAAACTGTAGGCATCGATCTGAGTGACGTAACCCTGGATTACACCTGCCTCTTCAAGCTTGCGGACGCGATCGGCAGCCGCTGGGGGCGAAACTCCAAGCTGCCCTGCCAAGTCTGACCAAGTCATTCGAGCTTGACGACTGAGCTGCGTCAATATCTTTAAATCCAAAGCATCCAGAGACATTGAATTCATATTCAAAGCCAAAAAGACTTGACAGCTAATTATTACATAGCACATTGAAGAAATCTACGCTTATGAAGCAAAAGATCTGCTTCGGCTTTAAATACAAAGCAAAAAGATCTTTTTGCTTTGTATTTAATTAATTCAGGAGGCTGTGAGGACGTCACGTTCTGGGGTGATTTTCTCAAAACGTTAAGATGCGCCAGGGTTCGCGCCAAAATCGCGATCGCCTGTCTCACAATAGATTGCGGTGCCTTAACGTTTTGCAAGATTTCGTTTCATGATTAAGGCGCTGTTGAACGAGATACCGAAATAAAATCCTATGCCCTACTACTGGTTCAAAGCGTTTCACATCATCGGCGTTGTCGTCTGGTTCGCCGGGCTCTTTTATCTAGTGCGCCTGTTCATCTATCACGTGGAAGCTGAAGCCGAGCCCGAACCTGCTGCCAGCATCCTGAAGGGCCAGTACGAAATTATGGAGAAGCGTCTGTACCGCATCATCACCACACCAGGGATGATCGTGACCGTGGCGATGGCGATCGGTCTGCTGTGGACCAATCCGGAATGGCTAAAGCAGGGCTGGATGCACGCCAAGCTGGGTTTTGTGGCGCTGCTGCTGTTTTATCACCACTATTGTGCCCGGATTATGAAGCAGCTCTGGCGTGGCGAATGCAAATGGGGCAGTAAGCAACTACGGGCATTGAATGAAGCGCCCACGTTACTGCTCGTTGTCATCGTCATGTTAGTGATCTTTAAAAATCAGTTGCCAACTGATGCCACCACTTGGTTGATTGCTGGACTCGTCCTCTTTATGGCGGTGACGATTCAGCTCTATGCTCGCAAGCGTCGCTTAGATAAAGAACGTGAGCTCGCTGAAGCTGTAGCGCCCCTAGAAGCTGGTGAAAACACTCCAGAACCGGCTCAAGGCTAAAGGACG
>CAZLYS010000720.1:2222-3078 GCA_964563415.1 uncultured Halomicronema sp. | reverse complement strand
GCACCACCACTGAGCTTTCGCTGCCCAAGGTACTGTCAGGTACTACCTGAGCAAGGGTACTGTTTGTAGAGGAAAGTATGGTTCCACCCAGAAAAAGGGACGACGCCGCCCAAAGGGCGGAAGAAGGTAATCGGGGTTGGTGCTTCATAGCATTAGGTAAAGCAAACGTCAGGCAATTGCACCACTGAGCTGAGGCATAAACCCTGAATCGCAACAAATACAACGTGCATATTTACAGTTAGCTCAAAAAAAGTTTATCTGGGAAATAGTCTTTTTAGATCGATTGTTGGCCTCTGCAATTCATTGCCAAGGGCTTGACGTCGTTTTGCAATTCGCCATCTACAACATTCTGAGAATCCAGTGAATCAGGCGTTTCTGAGATCACATGTTCATAACTGTCAAATTGTTCCACCTCATGAGGCGACTGAGTGCCAAGCACTTCTGGCAGAGGCGTCCAGGTTTCAGTAATGATCGCGGCTCCGAGTGCATCATCTGGACTGCGAGGCGCCCCACCACGTCCCACATCAAATAATGCCACATTGCTTGGACTGCCGTTGGCCAAGCAACTCTGCTGCACTTCGGTGTCAACGGGTTCTTCTAGTGATGTTGAGAGGTTCTGGGTAGGGTCGTTAGTAAAACTGATCACCACCTGGCCATCAAGTTGAGGATTCGTCTGAGAAATCGCTGAGATGTCGCTGGTGGGTAACAAGTTGGGGTCAAGTAAAGCAGGGTCATTCGTCCCTAATAGGCGAATCAGATTATCTCGAGTCTGCACGGTAAAGCCAAAGATACCTTCAGCGTTAATAACGACATTACCTCCTGCCCCAAAGAAGGCGTTGGCCGTAATGTCATTATT
>CAZLYS010000720.1:0-2192 GCA_964563415.1 uncultured Halomicronema sp. | reverse complement strand
AGAAGATAGTGTTGATAGCGATGTTGCCGCCGTCCCCTCCGGCGAGTGCATTGCCGGCAGTGGTTGAGATGCGACTGCCATTTCGCATAACAATGATGTCTTGAATATTGAGGGTGATATTGCCACCCGTACTGGCCAATGTTTCTGCCGTGATGAGACCCTGATCAAGCTGCAGTTGCTCCGAGGTAATATCCAAAGTCCCTCCTAGACCAGCCCCCTGGCTGTCAACTGCAATACTGCTACCATTACGAACCATGAGCACTTGCGGATCAGTAATGACGATATTGCCGCCGGCTCCTGTTGACCCTGACAAGGTATTTGCCAGAATAGCGCTGCCCTCTCCCTCTACCAAAACCGTATCCGACACTGTCAGCTTGAAGTTGCCAGCAGTCCCGGCCCCCAAAGTACTGGCCTCTAGAGTCGCTCCCCCGGTCACCGAGAGGTTGGGCGTGGTGATATCAATATCACCTCCGGAGCCGGTAGCCAGTTCCAAGGCTTCCGATCGCACGCCACTTTCCCGCACTGCAAATTCTTCCGGTAGGGTCGGACTATCAAAAGCGGTGAAACCATCAAAGCGCACCGATTCACTCGCCACAATGGTCAGATTGCCAGCTCTTTCTGCCGAATCGCTACTGGCGCTAATCACACCGCCATTTGTGGCGATTAACTGACCCGTGGTGAGCGTGATGTCTCCCCCCTGACCAGTGCCTGCTAACACCACTTCACTGACAATAATGCTAGGAAACGTGGCATCTGAGAAGACATCATAGATGGCTCCATCCAGCAGAATCGCTTCGCTGGCCTCGATGTTAATCTGTCCGGCATCGCCAAATCCGAGAGAGCTGCTACGAACCTGAGCGCCGTTGGTCAGTGAGAGTACAGGTGTCGTAATGTCTACCGTGCCACCGTCGCCTTCAGCCTCCAGATCCACCGAGCTGAGAATGCCTGTGGGAATCGCATCGTCTCCTAAAATACCGCCTGGCAGAAACCCATCCAACGCGATCGCTTCTGATGCAGTAACCGTGACATCACCCGCATCCCCAAAGGCAAAGGCCGCTGTGTTAGAGCCGATCTGCGTACCATTGGTGGCGGTTAGAGCATCAGTAACGATGACAACATCTCCGGCCTGTCCCTCCAAAAAACTTTCATTGATACTTCCTAGAAACGTCCTATCTAAGTTGATTTGATTTGCGTGGATTGCCACATCGCCAGCTTGACCCAGTCCAAGTACCACAGTTACAAAATCAATATTCTGGGTTTCAAAGGTCTCTGCCACCACGTTGATGGCGCTACCAATCCCTTCTCCCTCTAAAAAGGTAATTACTGAACCATTGAATGCTAGCAGCGGTGCCACAAAGCTAAAAATACCGCCAGTGCCCACATCGATAGTGCTGCCTTCGATAACGCTGAAGGGCGCTTGCACGATCGCCGTATTACTCTGAAAGGTTACTCCACCCCCTTCAAGGCCATAGGTAAAAACTTCCGACCCTTCTGGTAAGGTAATTTGCCCATCTGCCAAAAATCTTAAATTGCCACTGTTACCGTTAAAGAGGCCGGGATCAGAAGTTGCTAAATATCCAAAAACATCGCCACCAGACACATCAATAAATGTGGTAGAAACCGCACCTTTAGAATCAATCACAATATCGCCGCCGCCATCGAAGTCAGCAGTGATTATCTCGCCAACCGTAATGTCTCCTGGCAATGCCATATTGGGAGCCACCTGATTACTCAGGAAAACCAATCCACCAGGGTTGAAAATACTGTCAACTGTAATGTCAGCTCGCGCCCCCGTGCCTGCAGTCGCGGGGGGACCTGGGACAAATCCAGCAGTGTCCCCGATAATCCCAGCACCGCCAACAGCTAGCGTCCCGGCTCGAATATCCAAGGTGGGTTCATTGACGCCATCGATCGCGACCATTGTGACCCCATCCGATAACGTGACAGTCTCTTGCAGCGCATTACCTGTAACATCAGGGCCGGTGATATCGATCAATCCAGCAGTAACGCTTCCACCTGCCAGGATATGGAGTGACGCCCCAGTATAGCTATCAAAGCTAACATCCCCGCTGGCTCTAATCACAGGATCGTAAGGACTGGAGAGGGTTCCCCATGCACCATCTAATTGCTCAATTCTAAAATCACCGCCTGTCCAATAGTGAGCATCGCCCCCGATTGTTTCGGCTGAACGC
>CAZLYS010000719.1:0-3080 GCA_964563415.1 uncultured Halomicronema sp. | reverse complement strand
AAACAGTAATGCGCCCTTCCTCCCGGCCCGCCAAGATGTAGTGTTCAAAGCCACTAGCAAAGGCCCCACCGGCCACCGCTGCTGCGACATCGCCATAGCGGGCAAGATAAGCACTTTGATCAAACAGCGATGACGGGTCGCGGCCTTCTGACTGTCCCAAAAAGAGGAAGTGATAAAGTCCTAAGGCAAATGTGCCCGCTTGCACGGCTGCAGCCACATCTGGATTTTGCTGTAGGTAGAATGACTCGTCAAATAGCAATCCAGCTTGGCGACCCTCTTCCATGCCAAATTCGGAATAATGCTCAAAGGCGCTATCCATAAAGCCAGCATCAACGGCTGCTTCAACATCCGGATTTTTGAGTAAGTAGTCGTCAGCATCAAAAAACGGATTGGGACGACGCTTTTCGCGATGGCCGAAGAAGAAGAAATGCTCGATCGCACTCATCTGGTTATCCTTCACAGCCGCCGCCACATCAGGATTCTCGGCAAGATAGTAATCAGCATCAAACCAGTTGCCGCTAGCACGTCCTTCACTGAGGCCAAATAACACAAAATGCTCAAAGCCGTAGTTAAAGAAGCCTTGTTGCACGGCGAGGGCCACGTCGGGATTTTTGCTCAGGTAATCGGCTTCATCAAACAATGGGGCAACTCTGAGGCCACCGATTTCAACATTGAAATCGACCAAAGTACTTTGGTAAACCACACCAGTCTTAATGGCAGTGTAGGAAACCCAGTGCTCAAAACTGAGAAATGCATTGCCTAACCCAGGGGCCGCACCGCCAGGCGTAATCCCGCTTGTCTCAGTGCCTAACGAGGCCACGGTCAGAGCATCTAGATTAGGCCCACCCGTCCCGATCGCCGTGAGTCTAACAGCATGAGTGCCCGCAGTAAGCTGCACTCGCTCCACCACATCGCGCCAGCTCGCCCAATCTCCAGTGGAACTGAAGTCAAGTGTGGTGATGACTTCACCATTAATGGTCAGGCGCAATGAGCGACTGGCATCAACCCCGAGGGCATAGCGAAAGCTCAGGTCATACTGGCCATCCGCATCAACTGTAATAACAAACTCTGTGTAATCCCCGGTGGGATTCAGATAATCCGCAAAACCGCTCCCAGAATAGCCTCCGTGATTCGTTGAGACTTGTGGACCAGATAGCACCGCCAATTCAGCTTCATAGGTTGTCTCCTCCGGCGGATCAACGATCACTGTTGTCGGTGGCGCTGGCGGCTCAACGGCCACGGTCAGGGCATCCAGATTAGGCCCACTCGTCTCGATCGCCGTGAGTCTAACAGCATGAATACCCGCAGTAAGTTGCACCCGCTCCACCACATCGCGCCAGCTTGCCCAATCTCCAGTGGGGCTGAAGGCAATTGTGGTGATGACTTCACCATTAATGGTCAGGCGCAATGAGCGACTGGCACGGGCCCCAAGGGCATAGCGAAAGCTCAGAGCATACTGGCCATCTGCATCAACTGTAATAACAAACTCTGTGTAATCCCCGGTGGGATTCAGATAATCTGCAAAACCGCTCCCAGAATAGCCCTCGTGGTTTGTTGCAACTTGTGGGCCAACGAGTACCGCTGACTCAGCTTCATAAGTAAGAGACATAATTTATCAGTGTTCTACTAAATTTGATACACAATGCATAGCATTTCTAAATATATTTACTTAGGTTTCACCACGCATCAACCTCTCATTCTTTATACTTTTCTGGTCAGAGTGAAGAGCGGATGAGGCGACCTGCCTAATTGATCGGGGACGTCTTTTAGGGACCCTTTGCCGTTAGGCAGGGGGTCAAAATTTGTGCTTATACTGCACCTGATTGATGGGGATCCTCATGCACCTGTTAGTAGCGTCGCTGAACTCTGTCTGTGCCATCGAAGAGCCTGAGGGCTTGGTTAGCGCTACTACCTTCGATGTACGTTGAGAAAAATAGTTCTGACGTAACCTGGTGTGTTCGATAAGTAAATCGGAATATTTCAGTGTCAATAACGTTGCTAGGCCGACACTGAGCACCCAAAACTAAGCTGCCAGCTTTATCTAACAGCAAGTTCTCCTGTCACTATGGCGTTGCTGGTAGTGTTTTTGGCGAATAGAGCCACAACTCTTATGGGCAAAATTCGCGATCGCGCACCCGTCATACAAAGGCTTTCAAAACAGTAGAGGTTAGCTAAAGCCTTAAACCCATTATTGGCAGGTTGTGCGCAAGATTACTGACATAAAAGTAGTAAATTGTTCAAAACTTTGTGATGCTTTCAGCAAGTTGTTCAAAACTTTGCATTAATGCCAAATCAATCTCGGTGGAAACCAGATCGTGTTTCATATGCTGCCTAGGCAACCCCGCATAACTTAGTGATGCGTGCCCTCCCTTGTCGCCCCGATGCAGTTGCAGGCAGAACTCTATTTCAACAGGGTCGAAGTCATCCAATTGGAAGCAGCCTAAAGTGCTCCTTTGTACCGTGGAACGCTCCGTCATTCACACTACTTAAACAGTAATGCGCCCTTCCTCCCGGCCCGCCAAGATGTAGTGTTCAAAGCCACTGGCAAAGGCTCCAACAGCCACGGCTGCGGCGACATCGCAACCGCAGCTCGTAATCTCAGTTGTGTCGGCGCGACCTCCGTGGCGGTAACTGATAACCTGATTTTTGGCAGTCCCGAAAAGCCCATTGGCTAATGGCAATTAGCAGAAGCGACTCGCGGGTTAGCAGATGGCTGTTGTGACTTTGACACGCCGGTCACAGGAGGGAATGTCTCGCCCTATAACGAAACGTTAGACAGTGATGGGAAGCCGATGCCCATCTATCCTACTCCGGTGGTCGGTATGGTGGGGCTGCTAGACGACGTCACCCAAGCTACGGGGCAGGGGTGGCAGCAAGCGAGCGATGCCATTTATCTGCTGGGAGTATTGCCGGAGGCGATCGCCAACGCGCTTGAGGAGGTCACCCTCGGCGGTTCAGAATATCTCGCCGTTGTTCACAAGATGGTCGCTGGTCGCCCACCCAAAGTAAATGTAGAACTAGAAAAGTCGGTACAACTGACATCTTGCAGTATCTCAAGACAGTCTCATACTGCGACAGGA
>CAZLYS010000718.1:0-3081 GCA_964563415.1 uncultured Halomicronema sp. | reverse complement strand
AAGGGATGGACATCACCATCACGCTCACCACCATCGCCATCACCATCACACGGATGATCACCATGACACTCATCATCAGCATCACCACCCACCAAGTGATGACTGGTCATCGATTTTGGCCATTGGCATCTCGGGTGGGTTGGTGCCCTGTCCATCAGCCCTGGTCTTGCTGCTGAGCGCGATCGCGCTACACCAAATCGCCTACGGGTTAGTGCTCATCGGTGGCTTTAGTCTGGGTCTGGCATCTGTCTTGACTAGCCTGGGGTTAGCTGCGGTTTATGGACAACAGTGGCTGGAAAAATCCCCCTTGGGAGCTGGAATGATGCAGCGGCTGTCAGTGGTCAGCGCCTTGGCAACAGTCTGCATCGGCTTGGGTCTGACCACAGTGGCGTTGACATGAACTTCACCCCCCATCATTCATCGTTTAAATTTAATTACGGTGTGATTAGAGAAAAGTGCCATGACTGCACCCGCCTTCATCCCCGTCCCTATAGCCGTACTCACTATCTCTGACAGCCGCACTGAAGCCACGGATAAATCGGGCCAGTTGCTGGTAGAGCACCTGCAAACCGCAGGCCACACCCTGGCCGAAAAAGTGATCGTGCCCGACAACATTTACCAAATTCGGGCGGTGATCTCCCGCTGGATTGCCGATGCTGGGGTGCAGGCCATCATCACCACTGGAGGCACGGGGGTGACGGGGCGGGACGGCACCCCTGAAGCTATTGCCCCCCTGTTGGATAAAGAACTCCCCGGCTTTGGCGAAATCTTTCGGATGGTGTCTTACCAGGAAATTAAAACTTCCACGGTGCAGTCCCGTGCCCTGGCGGGGGTGGCCAACGGCACCTACATTTTTTGCTTGCCGGGGTCATCGGGGGCTTGCCGCACTGGCTGGGATGCTCTGATCAACGACCAGTTGGATGCCCGCCATCGACCCTGCAACCTGGTGGAGTTGATGCCCCGCCTGCTGGAACGGTAGGAAGATTCTGGTACAACACTATCCCCAAGGGCGCAATACTAGGTGGCTCAAGCAAAGTGGCCGACTTGCAACCTATCGCTTTTGACAACTCTGAATGTCTAGCTTTGACACTGACTAGTCGGGATTAAACTGCCAAACAATTGGCTCCCAACCATAGGCCTCGCCTTGAGTGCGGACATGGCCCAAGCCAGGGAAAGGCATGTGAGGCACCATGAGCATTTGACGCTCGGTCGTGGCGTTTTCTAGAAGTTCATGGCGCGTTTCAACGCCTTTGGTTGGATCGTCGTCGAACGCCACTTCCCAGTCTGGGTTTTCCAGGTTAAGCGGGTCGCTAAAAAAGACATCTCCTGTGACCAGCAAAGAGGCGTCATTGGAGGTCACTAGAAATGACGCCTGACCCGGAGTATGACCGATAGAGGCAACGGCAACAATGCCAGGAATCACTTCCTCATCCATGGCAAACACGGTGGTGCGATCGCGAACCGCACCTAACCGACCTTTAGCAGTTGCAATCAGCCCTGCTTGGGTGTCTTCATCCAGTAGCGAGTTCGTTAGCTCAACTGTATCTGCCAGCCAGAAACTAGCCTCTGGTTGCGACACATAAAACTGTGCATTAGGGAGTTGCAATTGTCCGGCATTGTCAAGTAAACCACCCACATGATCGGGATGGGCGTGGGTGATCAGCACCGTATCGATGGCCTCCACCGTGATACCCGCCGCGTCCAGGTTTTCGAATAAATGGCCTGCCGATGGCCCAAACAGGTTGCCTGACCCCGTATCGATCAAAACATGATGTTCCGCCGTTTCCAGATAAACCGCGTTGACGTGGGCCAACAGATTTTCAGGAGAGAGAAAGTGTTCTATCAGCACCGCTTCAACGGCATCAGGATCAGCCTTGGGCACCAAGAAGGTGCCCGGAAAGGCGAGGGTTCCATCGCTGACAATCGTTGCTTTGAAATCACCCACGTTGAAGTGGTAAACACCAGAATTAGTGCGGACATCCGTAGCAACACCATCGAAAGGGGTGTCAGTTTGGGCGATCGCGCTGTGGAACAGTGAAACAGTCAGGCTCAGGAGGGCGACTAGGGTCAGCCAGCCCAAACGTTTCAAAAGTTTTGGCACATGCGGGAGCAAAGTCATGGCATTAACTCAAAATTTCACCCTATGTTAGCGATGTCAGCCGCATAATGTTCCAGAAACTCGAAATCAGTACAGAGCGGTTGCCACAAAGGTTTGTGCGCGACCATGGGTCACGCACCCTCTACGCTATGGCGGCTTCCATTTTTGGATCGATGTCACTAAACAGTTCGTCTAGCAAAAATAAATCGGGCTGCTAGGCCAGGGCAAGCGCTAGAAAAACTCGCTGCTGCTACCCGCCCGAGAGCTAACCGATGGGACGGTTGTTGAGGGGTAACATCGCCACTCGATCGAGCGCTGCACGCACTATTTTGGGCTTTGCTATTGGGCGTTGAAGACAGCAGCATACCCAGTATTTTCATCGAGGCAACAAACAATCCCGGATTAATCGAAGCGGTTTCTAGAGAGACGGATATCGCGATTTCAGATTCAGAAGAACCTCTTTACGCCGACGGCTTAGGTGAAGCTGGCACGCCAGCAGCGACTCACAAATATATGCTGATGATCAATACCTGCAATATTGTCAGCTGTCTGGATGGCCGATGTGACGAAGCTCCCATACAGGCATTCCTCGACTAAACGGTAGTCCAGCGCCGGTTTCAACTCAAGTGAACCTTGCGCGCCACTTGGCCTCCTGTCCTTAAAGGCTTTTAGCCAGAAATGTGGGTTCAAGCGAAGTCACAAACATCACCTTCTGATCTTGCTGCTGAGTGCGATCGCCGCAGGCTGGTCTCTGACCATCGCACTCCACCAAATCACTTATGGGTTAGTCTCAAGGTGGCCTTAGTCTGGGCCTGGCAGCGATACTCACGACTCTGGAGCTAGCCGCCGTTTATGGACAACGGTGGCTAGAAAAATTCCCCTTAGGAGCGGGCGTTATGCAGCAGCTATCCGTAGTCAGCGCTCTGGCAACAGTCTGTATTGGCCTCGGTTTGACAATAGTGGCGTTGATATGAACTTCCCCA
>CAZLYS010000717.1:0-3082 GCA_964563415.1 uncultured Halomicronema sp. | reverse complement strand
CTCATAAGGACTGCATACCTTAGCGATCGCTGGTTTTGAGGGAACACGCTGACAATGGGTCAACTAACGCTTAATCTCGTCGCGATCACTATCTTTCTCGTGACGTTAGGTATGTTGGTTGGTCCTTTAGTGCAGTTGCCGCAAATAGTGCCGGTGGTTGCGATCGCGGCCATTTTAAGCATTGCAACTCTCGACCAGACCAGTTTTAACGGCACCCTAGGCAATTTGTTGATTAATGGTTTGAATCGACTCTCTGGGGATGAGCGAGAACGGGTTTTACATCACGAAGCGGGTCACTTTCTAGTCGCATATCTGCTGGACATTTCCGTCACTGATTACACCTTAAGCGCTTGGGATGCTTGGAGAAAGGGGCTGCCTGGACTAGGGGGAGTGCAATTTGATATGGCCGATTTAGAAGCAACGCTCAAGACTGGGCAACTGCCAGCTCAAACGCTAAACCGCTATTGCACCGTATGGATGGCTGGTATCGCTGCCGAACAACTGGTTTATGGTCAAGCTCAAGGAGGTTACGACGATCGCCAAAAGTTTTCCATTCTCTGGCAGCAACTGCAACGACCCATTCAAGAAGGACAGACGCGTCAGCGTTGGGCCGTGCTGCAAGCCAAAACCCTGCTAGAAAAGCACCAGGAGACTTATGAATCGCTAGTCACAGCCATGGCAGAGAATGTGCCAGTTGCCGACTGCTTGGCTCTACTGCAACGCGAGGTTGAGCCGACAGTCTCAGAGATCGATACCGAGATAGCAGAGGCATGACGGTTTGCCGCCGTGCCATCTTTGGACTCTGTATGGAGCGATCGTTAAGGTTCACCACTGCTTTCATAGTTCCGTACCCTTGCGGTTGGAGCAGTTAGCAAACTTAACGAAAATAAAGGGAAGTTTGGCTAGGCATATATTTTGTTGGACCGATGCTTGCGATCGTGTACGTTATTGGGCCTATAGCTTAAGGTCGTAGACGCTAAAGTAGAAGCAAGCTGGTGGATACTTTGTGAGATTAAGGGTGATTTTCACGAAGGCTCACGGTTATCTTCCCAGAGTCACTAGGGTTTGTTAGGGTTTTAAGCACTTGATTTCAGTGTGCATCGCTCTTACCTATCAGCATGGTTAGAGATAAAAACTATGACTAATACAATCGGCGTGCAGAATTTACCTGATTTTACAACTGTGACGCCGGGCGAATTGCGGATTATCACCAGTGATATTGCCGTTCGTCCGATGAGTTTCATTAGCGATGGTGAACGACAAGGTTTTGAACCCGCTTTGACGCGAATTGTGTGCGATCGCCTTGGTCTTGTACCACAGTGGCTGAGTTTGCCCCTCAAGCGGTTTTACCCAGCGTTATCCTCAGGCGAGTATGACGTCATCTGGTTTAATCAGGTCATCACTCAAGAGCGCCGTGCCTGGGCTGATTTCACCCGTCCTTATGGCCGCTTCGACACAGCAATTCTCGTGCGCGAAGATGCTGAAATCGAGGGTAAGGCACACTTGAGCAATAAACGCGTTGGGGTGTTGCAAGAAAGTGTCAGCAAGCGTTTATTAGAGGTCCTACCGTCAGATATTGAGCCGGTCTATTTTGAAGGCACTGGTAAAGTCGCTATTGAGATGCTGCAGGCGCTCCGTAAAGGACAGATTGACGCCATTATGGAAGACGCCATTGTGCTCATGGCCGCAGAAGCTCAAGATGCTGGTGTGAGAGTTGCCTTTGAGATCCCCTCTCAGCATCCCTTTGGGATCGGGGTCTTACCAGGTAATCGCGAATTGCTTGATGCTTTGAACAATATCCTCACGGGACTGATTGTAGATGGCACCCTGAATCGCTTGTGGGCTCAGTGGATTCCCTTCAAGCCTTATCCTTTTTAACCTGATAGGAATTGCTCAAGATCTGCAAAGCGACTAGCACTGTTTGACCATTCATCACTAACGTGCTTTTAATGTCGGCTGACGAGAGATTGCCCTAGCCGAGGCCAATGCATTGTAACGCATCATGATTATGGGCAAGGTTTAGGATACAGGCTTATGTTTTGTCACCAAGCCAATGCCACCAATGGCAAAAAGCGCCAGAAGTGCCGTTGGTTCTGGAACTTTAGCAGCATCGCGGACTAATAAAAACGCTCTATTGCGATTAGGCTGTCCGTTTGCCTGCAAGATATCTGCACTCGGTCGGATACGCCAACTATTGGCTGGGAGTCCTGCAAGGGGTGCTTCATTAGTAACGGTTAACAGGTCAAAATCATTCTGATCATTCACATAGATTCCATTTAGTACAGTCCCTGCAGTAGTGCCAAAAAAGGAAGTGAAAGACGGACTAGACTGACTGACACCGAATTGTGCATAACCGGTGAGTTGATTATCTTCAACCTCAAAAGTCCCTAATTGCATCACGTAGGCATCTAATAAACCTTCGATATCAGTACGTGTTGCCAACCGGAAACCAGCATCAATGCGTGCCTGGGTAAGAGCATTAGGGTCACCATCTGTAACACTCGCCTTAATCCACTCTTCTCCCCCAAAGGTAGATCCTTCGCGGACAATTTGCAGTCCTGTTTCGCCAGTGATATCAATGGTGTCGTTTATGAATGAAACGGCCTGAACAGGATTCTGAGCAGACGCTAACATCAGCGCTGTAGAACTTACTGCTAAGCACAGTGGCTGAGATATGTTTCGCATGAAACTTTCCTCTTAATTGCAAGGCTGTATGAATGCGTTTTAGGATCCCCTAAGACACGCTGTAATCAGCAGTCCCATTAACCAAGCATTGGCGTTAATCAGAAACGCATGACAGAAAATATACCTAGTTTGACAAGATAGAGATAGTAGATTTACGTAATCTTGTCTGTCTCTTCATCATGCATAGTTTGAATGATGAAGTCCGCTGAAACATAATCTCCGATGAGTGTATATACCTTGATGAAAAAAGGCCAAAAGCTTTCTTCTTCTGGCATTGATTGTTAGCCAAAGTAGTACAGGTTGAGTAAGCCCATGGTCTCAGCGTTGAGCCTATGGATTATGTAGGGCTTGCTGAAAAAGTAATTTCCGACAACTCCGAGCAGTTTGCGCGAGTGAC
>CAZLYS010000716.1:0-3088 GCA_964563415.1 uncultured Halomicronema sp. | reverse complement strand
ATCTGCTCCCGACAGATCAAAATCGGTGGGAATCCAGTAAATATTGAGCTCGATCGCGTCTGCCCCGGCTTCCTCAATCTGTTTGGCATAATCGGTCCAACCTCCAAGGGTAAATCCATTCAAGCTGCCGATAATGGGCACATCAACCATCGTCTTGGCGATGCGAATGTGGTCGAGATAGGCATCAGTACCAACATGAAACACTTCGGGCTCGGGGAAATAGGTGAGCGCTTCTGCAAAACTCTCCGTTCCGTGCTCCATGTGGTGATGGAGTTCCAGTCGCTCCCGCCGGATTTGCTCTTCAAACAGAGAGTGTAGGACGATCGCTGCCGCTCCCGAATCTTCTAGCCAGCGAATGTTCCCCACATCTTCTGTCAAGGGGCCAGCCGCACCTACCACCAAGGGGGATTTCAGCGTCAAGCCCAGATAGGTCGTGGTTAAATCCATCGTCGTTCTCCATCAAGGATGATTTGGAATTGCGTCGGTTGCATGCGCACAGCCATGCACCCAAAGAGATGTGTGGATAGTGCTCTCCCGCTGTCCTCCCCTCCCCGGTAAAGAAGGGAGAGAGGAGAGGGAGAGCACGCTAGGCCGAAGTGGAGGGCGAATTTGAGCCAGTTTCTTTCACGTCTGGCGTCTTCCCTTCGGGTGTTTTCACCGGCTTAAAGTCTCCAGGTGTCGGCTCCTTACGAGGCTGAAACGCCTTGCGCATTGGCATCTCTGGCTCCTCAGCAGGGTTCCGTGCCACCAGATACTGGTACATATGCCAGCGAGTCGAGACATCTTCCCGCGCTTGCTTCAGCAACGCCTTCGCCGCTTCGGGATTGCTGCGGAGCAACATCTTGAAGCGGTTTTCGCTGTACATGGCCTCTTCCAGCGATTTCTTCGGCGTCCGACTATCCAGCATCAGCGGATTCTCACCTTGCTCACCCTTGCGGGGGTCATAGCGGTATAGCAGCCAGCGTCCCGATTCCACGGCCAACTGTTGCTGAGTCATCCCCTTCGCCATATTGATGCCGTGGGCAATACAGTGGGAGTAAGCCAAGATCAGCGACGGCCCCTCGTAGGATTCGGCTTCTAAGAACGCCTTGAGGGTGTGCTCGTTGCGCGCGCCCATTGCCACACTCGCGACATAGACGTTGCCGTAGGTCATGGCCATGAGGCCCAAGTCCTTTTTCGGTGCGGGTTTACCCCCTGCCGCGAACTTCGCCACGGCCCCGCGCGGCGTCGCCTTCGACATTTGACCACCCGTGTTGGAATACACCTCGGTATCCATCACCAGCACGTTGACATTGCGACCGCTGGCCAGCACGTGGTCAAGGCCGCCATACCCAATGTCGTAGGCCCAGCCATCCCCTCCGACGATCCAGATGCTCTTGCGCACCAGATAGTTGGCCAGAGATTTGAGGTTGATCAGGCGATTACGTAGACCGGGGGTGCCATCGCCATTACCCTCCAGCGCTGTCAACCAGCCAGCCAGGTGACCTTGTAGGGCTTCGACCCATTCGCGCTGTTCGACGATGTCGGCTTCGTCTTTCTGTTCATTATTGAGCAGGTTCGTGGCCAAATCGCGGGGAATCGGAGAAGAGCCGTTCAGCTCAAAGGCCAAATATTGCAGCAGTTCTACCGCCTGTTCACTTTGCTTATCGATGGACAAACGGAAGCCCATGCCAAATTCGGCATTGTCTTCAAACAGGGAGTTCGACCAGGCCGGCCCCCGACCCGTGTCGTTGGTGCTGTAAGGAGTCGTCGGCAGATTGCCACCGTAGATGGAGGAGCAGCCCGTGGCGTTAGCAATCAACATGCGATCGCCAAACAATTGCGTCGCCAGCTTGATATACGGCGTTTCACCACAGCCCGCGCAGGCACCCGAAAACTCGAACAGCGGCTCTTGCATTTGCTGATGAGAGATTTTGTTCAAGTTCAGCCCTTGGCGATCGGGATTCGGCAAATCGAGGAAGAAATCCCAGTTCTCCCGCTCTTGTGCTCGCAGGGGCAATTGCGCCTCCATGTTGATGGCTTTTTTGCTGGGCTCCGCTTTGTTCTTGGCTGGACACACTTCGACGCAGAGGGCACAGCCGGTGCAGTCTTCCGCTGCCACCTGAATGGTGAACTGCAGATCCGACCAGGCTTTATCTTTGGCCCCCGTGTGCTTAAAGGCGGCTGGCGCGTTCTCTAGCTGCTCAGGTTCATACACCTTCGAGCGAATGACCGCGTGGGGACACACCATCACGCACTTGCCGCACTGCACACACACGTCTGGATCCCAAGTGGGAATCTCTTGGCCGACATTGCGCTTTTCATACTTCGTCGTGCCCGTGGGGAAAGTGCCGTCCACTGGCATCGCACTGACAGGTAAGTCGTCGCCGTGGCGCGCCATAATCGGCCCCAGCACCTCCTTAACAAAGGGTGGCGCGGTGTCGGGCACCCAGGAGAACGGTTCACCGACTGGCCCCGGCGTACCGATGGGCACCTCGTACAGGTTGCCGAGGGTGCTTTCCACGGCCTTGATGTTCATATTGACGATTTCTTCGCCCTTTTTGCCGTAGGTCTTGCGGATGGCCTGTTTAATGGCGGCGATCGCCTCTTCCCGTGGCAGCACGCCTGACAGCGCAAAGAAACAGGTCTGCATCACCGTGTTGATGCGATTTCGCATCCCCGCTTCGCTGGCCACCTTGTACGCGTTAATGGCGTACACCTTCAGCTCCTTGTCGATGATGGTCTGCTGAATGGGTTGTGGCAGTCGCAGCCACGTTTCCTCTGGCTCATCAAACGGTGAATTGATCAAGAAGGTGCCGCCGACCTTGGCTTCCGCCAAGATCTCCAACTGCTGCAGAAATTCCCACTGGTGACAAGCGACAAAGTTGGCGCTGTCGATCAAATAGGTTGAGCGAATCGGGTTGGGGCCAAAGCGCAGGTGCGATACGGTTACGGAACCGGACTTTTTCGAGTCGTACACGAAATAGCCCTGGGCGTAGTTGTCGGTGTCACCACCAATAATTTTGATGGAGTTTTTGTTCGCACCAACGGTGCCGTCTGAGCCCAAGCCGAAAAAGATGCCGCGCACCACGCTATCCAGCTCAATGCT
>CAZLYS010000715.1:0-3106 GCA_964563415.1 uncultured Halomicronema sp. | reverse complement strand
TACTCGCCAATAAGGGAGTCTGCCCTAGCCGCGATAAACGAGTACAGAATTGTTGGTAGAGCGGAGAAATCTTGTCCCACGGGAGGCGATCGCCGGACGCTAGAAACTGATAAGTCAGGGTGCTGGTAGCGATCGCTAGAAAAATCTTGCTGTCTGCTAAGGCCCCGAGCCAGGCAATCAGAAACCACCGTCCATACCGGTTAATGGCCGTCGCATTGTGCTGATACAACGTGATTGGAACAGCGATCAACTGTCGGCGAAGCGGCTTCATGACAGAACTGACCTGCTGGGTTGACGGTACCTGGGCCACGGAAAATCTCAACATGCGAATCTGATATGTATGCTCACACAGGGATCACAAGACTGCAACTTGACTTGACTGTAGCCTGTAATCTATCTGGGGAAATCCATACTCAATCAGTATTAAACCAAGCTTGGGCACTAGCTCACACTGTTTTGCTGACATTCATACAAAATGCAAAAGGGTTGTTGATAGCCCCTGGCAAGGAATTTCGATGGTAAACCGGTTGCCTTCGCGGGCAGATGACTGATAATCGAGAGTGCTGCCGCGCTTTTTGGTAATGATTTAATCGTTGATTACCCCTCTTGATCAGCCTTGGCCTAAAACTTTTGGGCAAAAATATTTAAGGATCCCAACTTGGGAACACTTGGCTAAACCACCCTCAGTTTCATTCAATACCTGTAATGCCTTTCAGTCTCCTGGACTTGCCCCCTGGTGATCCGTTTGCTGCCATCCTTCGGAATCCGTTGGTGGTATCCCCGGAAACGCCAGTACTGGAAACGATCTCCCAAATGAGTCATTTAACGGCGCGCGGGGTGTCGCCACCGTCTACGACTCATCACCTGCGCGCCAACTGTGCGGTGGTCATTGACCAGCAGCAGGTAATGGGGATTTTTACTGAACAAGATGTGGTTTACCTGACCGCGCAGCAGCAACCCCTAAAGGGAGTAACCATAGGCGAGGTGATGACCCAGCCCGTCATTACCCTGACAGAAGCCGCCTTTACAGACTTGTCGGTGGCCGCCCAGCAGTTGCAGCAGCATCAGATCCGCCATTTGCCGGTTGTTGATGGACAGGGTGCTTTGGTTGGAGTGGTGACCTATGAA
This sequence comes from uncultured Halomicronema sp., assembly GCA_964563415.1. Lineage (GTDB taxonomy): Bacteria > Cyanobacteriota > Cyanobacteriia > Phormidesmidales > Phormidesmidaceae > Halomicronema. The sequence continues at coordinate 1,978 of CAZLYS010000715.1, read as the reverse complement.
AGCTTGCACCAAACTGCCACCCAGCAAAGGCTCCGGTGGGAACAAACTGCTCGCCAACAAGCCGAAGTACAGTTCCAGGCAAGTGAACAACGTTATGCCTCTTTAGTGGCCACAGCCCCCGTCGGCATCTTTCACGCCGATGCTGAAGGCAATTGCATTTATGTGAATGATTGCTGGAGCCAGATTACGGGGGTGTCGCTGGATGCTGCCCTAGGGGAAGGATGGAAACAAGGACTCTACCCAGAGGATCGCGATCGCATCGTCCTAGCCTGGAACCAAGCCACCGCCCATCAGCATTCCTTTCAGTTTGAATATCGCTTTCAGCATGGGGATGGCACGGTTCGGTGGGTGAAAGGTCAATCTGCTGTTGAACGCGATGCCCAGGGCCAGCTCCTCGGTTATGTGGGCACGATTACGGATATCACCGAGCACAAAGAGACTGAAGCAGCGCTAGCAGCGAGTGAGGCTCACCAGCGAGCCTTGTTCAGCGCCCTGCCAGACTTAATCCTGCGGGTCAGCCAAACCGGAATATATCTAGAATTTGTCACTAATCCAGACTTTCCTGTTATTGGGAGTCTAGGAGACCTAGTGGGCACCCATGTGTCTGAGTCTTTGCCGCCGCCCATCGCCAGCCAGCGCATGGCAGTTATTGAGCGGGCCTTGCAAACGAGGAGCACCCAAATTTACGAGCAGGATCTCTCGACCCCCAACAACACCCAAATTGAAGAGGTTAGGGCTACCCCCTGTGGTGCGGATGAAGTTTTGCTGTTGGTGCGAGACATCAGCGATCGCAAGCGACTCGAAGCCGAACGGCAACAGGCTCAAGCCGCCCTGAGGTTGAGTGAGCAGACCAACCGCACCATCGTTGAAGCGATGCCCGACTTACTGATTCGGATGGATCGAGCCGGTTACTTCCATCAAATGGCTGGGGGGAGTTCAGTTCAGGTTAAATATCCAGTTACCGCACCTGCCTCAGAACCTGACCTTTACCGTGTGTTACCGCCAGCCTTGGCAAAACAGCGCCTTGACTTTGCCAACCAAGCGATTGAGACAGGGCAACTCCAGGTGTATGAGCAGCTTTTTGAGGTAGACGGTGATCAGCGCTGGGAAGAAGTGCGCATTGCCCCGCTAAATGATCAGGAGGTGCTGAGCATTATTCGAGATGTCACTGAGCCCAAGCGCACGATGGCGGTCCTTGAGGCGAGTGAGCAGCGCTTTCGTCAACTGTTTGAAGCGACGCCGCAGATTTCAGTGCAGGGTTATGACCGCGATCGCCAGTTGATCTATTGGAATCCAGCCAGTGAGCAGCTCTACGGCTACAGCTCAACGGAGGCTCTGGGGCAAAAGCTTGAGGACCTGATTATTCCCCCAGAGATGCGGGCGTGGGTGGTGGCTGCTGTGGATGACTGGGTGGCAGGCGGCGCAGCCGTCCCCGCCAGTGAGTTGACCTTGAGGGATAAACAAGGCAACCCTGTTGAGGTGTTCTCAAGCCATGTGATGCTCAATAACCTGGCGGGTGAGCCAGAAATGTATTGCGTTGACATCAATTTGAGCCCCCTAAAGCAGGCGCAAACCCAATTACGGCAGCTCAATCAAACCTTAGAAGCACAGGTCATTGAACGCACCGCAGCTTTAGAAGAGCGTGAGGCCCGTTATCGTGCCCTCGTGAATGTCATACCCGATCTACTCATTCGCATTGATGCTGATGGCACTTATCTGGACGTGATCACTGGGGATGGGGTTGAACTCTTCAACCCTGACCAAATTGATCTAGGGGTCAATATTTACGATGTCACCCCCTTTGAGCATGCGCAGGAGCGCATGGGCTATGTCCACCAGGCTATCCAAACCCGAGAAGTCCAATCCTACGACTACGACCTGACCATCAATGGCCAAAAAATTTCAGAAACAGCGCGGATTGTTGCCATTAACGACACTGAGGCACTGGTTATTGTCCAAGACATTAGCGAGAGAGCCC
>CAZLYS010000714.1:0-3111 GCA_964563415.1 uncultured Halomicronema sp. | reverse complement strand
ATAAAACGACTGCCCGCACCAAAGAAGCCCGAGGTGTAGAGAAGGATGGGCAACACCATCAGGTTGACATTGGGCATGCTCCAGGCAGAGACATCTCGCAACGTGACGCGATCGCCATTGCCAAACAAAATGAATGATGACTCTGGGGCTCCCGGCAAAAACTCTGCATGGGTGGCCAAATGCACGATGCTATAGTCATCCATCTGAGGCACGGTCGCCGTCGCACTAAAGTTTTGGTTGAGCAATTGGGTGGAACGAGGAAATCCCTGGGTGAGGGTTTCGACCTCGACGCCGGCAAAGGGTAGCCCTCGTAGACTCACCTGCCGGGTTCCCAAGGATACCTCGTATTGGCCTTCGCTAAAGGCCGCTGCCAAAACACTGTATTCGGTAGGCGGTGGAACATCAAAATCCGTCAAGCTAGCGGCAGTAATGTTGGTGATCTGTAATTGTTCTGTCAACCATTGCTGGCCATCATGGAGTGCCGCTAAGGGAATATAGCGTAAGGGGCCATCGGGGGCATAGAGCAGCGTTTGGGTGTTAGCCTGGTCCAGGTCGGCCTGGATGGGCGCGATGAGCCAGGCGTGTAGGGTCTGGGCCAGCGACTGCACATCACTCGTGGGGTCTACCAGAGCACGGCGAAAGTCAGTTAACGTTTGCTCTAGCTCGGCTGCAGTCACCGCGACCGTGCGGCGCAGGGGCGGCGCATTGGGAGTCACCAAAACCAGTTCCAGCCGATCAGGCAGAATCAGGGGATAGAGAAGCACCGCGCCATCTAACTGCCGGAGATTATCCTGCAAACTGTTGAGGTCGCGTAGGTTGAGGTTTTGCCCCTGACTCGTGGCGTTCAGCTCCTGAATAAGCTGCTGCACCTCAGGACTTTGGATGAACTGATTGAAATCACTGACCTGAGTCTGCTGGGCACTTACCAGTGTGGCGATACGATTTTGTTCTTGAGCGGTGCGATCGCTGGGGGGAATTTGCCGTAATGTTGCCAGTTCTTGCCCTTGGGCAACGGTCTGATCATACAAGCTCACCAATTGCGTTTCAGCCGGTGAGGCAGCCACGCCCAAAGGGGCCACATCAGGTTCTGGTAAATCATTCAAATACTCGTCAATTTCCTGTACCTTTAGCAAATCCATGACTTGCCGAGCTTCCTCGACTCGATTCTGAGTCAGCAGCAGATCGGCCAAAGCCCGATAGGTACCGGCAAAGGTTTGAGGAAACGTGGATTGCAGTTCTAGGGGCAGCACCCGCAGATCCGCTCGCACCTCTTCCAAAACGTTAATGGCCTCCTTATAGAGGGCGATCGCCATGACCGGCTGATTCTGTTCATTGAGCAATTGGGCAATATTGCTAAGACTTTCCCCTTGTAGGCCGCGATAGCCCAGCACATCATAAAGGGTGGCGGCTTGCTGTAACGCTTCAATGGCCGCGTTGGCCTCTCCTAAGCGCGCGTAGCTAAGCCCCAGGTTTTGCCACAGGGTAGCTTCATCGGCCAACTGCTCTCGTTGCTGGCTAATCGCCAGAGCTTGCTCATAGACAGCGATCGCGTCACTGTAGCGGCCTTGCAAGTGATAGATCCCCCCAATGCGGGTGAGGGCGGTTTGCCGTTGAGATAAGGCAGCTGTTTCCTCGGTTAGCGCTAAGGCTTGCTCGTTAACGGTCAGCGCCTGGGCTGTGTTGCCTTGGGCTTGAAACGTTTCGCCGATGCCCAACAAGGCGGTGGCTTCTCCTACCGGATCAGTCAGTTCCCGATATAACTCAACGCCTGTCTCAAAGCTGGTTTGGGCTTCCCGGAACTGGCTCGCTTTGAGATGAGCGTATCCCAGATCTATCCAGGTAGCGGCTTCACCGGCAAGCCCATCAGCGGCAGCAAAGGTCTCTAGGGCCTGGGTATGCCATGCGATCGCCGCTTGAGGACTGCCCAAGGACGTTTCTGCCCGTCCTAATCCGTTCAGAGACTCGCCGACCAAAGACCTCTCGTTGAGCGATCGCGCCAATTCCAGTGCTTTTTCATGGCGATCGACGGCTTGAGGATATCGACCAACCTGGAGATATCCATCACCCATGTGGTTATAAATGCGGATTTGAGCAGACTGGTCGCCGATGCTTGCAGCTAACGTCAGCGCTTTTTGCAAGGTCTCGAACCCCGGTGGGTTGCCGCTAACAGGTGATATAGTGTCACGATCTTGCACCCCTAGCATAATCAAGGTGTCAATGCTAGCCTGGCAAATTGGGAACGATTGAGCCTGCGGATTTTGTTGCAACTCAGTCAAGCAGGATGCCACTAGAGCCTCCATGTCGGTCGCCTGGATGGGACTGATGCCCATGGCGACTAAGGCGATCGCTAGACCGGTGGCCGGGGTCAATATCCGACGTGGAAAGACTCGCTTCAGGTGAGGTTGCATACACGCTCCAAGCTACGACGTGATTCAGGCAGGGATGGAGTTATCGTTGAGGCTCCAGTTTGGACAGGGCATTATCCATAACTATTGACGTGGATGATGTCTTGTCCAGTGGCATTGTTGGCTAAGACGTCGTGATGGACCAGAACCTTATTAGGAACCACAACACACCCTGTAATAGCGGTTTTAGCCCAAATGTTGGGTACATGGTGGCAGATTTTACTTAGGAATACGGAGGTTTCGAGCGTAATCTTAATAGGTATTTTTCTATGGTCATCGGTCATCCTCGCCCTCTACAACAACAGGGGAGCCGCAAAATAGTGGTGTCATAAATTCTGGCCTCAATTGCAATCCCTCTAACTGTGGCTAAGGCTTCATATGTTGTTTTTCCAGAGAGACGTTCCTACAGCAGTTCTCTAAGAATCAAGCCCCCAATTCGTCCTCTCGCCACCCTTGCGGTTACGGTCTAATGTCGCTCTTTGCTAAAGAGACGGTGTTAGTGACCTCTCCATGCACTTTTCAGATTTTGAATGCGACCTCATCAAGCCCTTTAAATCTTTGCGGCTTGCCTTTCTTTGTGATCTGTCTCAAGCCGCAATCCAAGCTGAATCACTCCTCAGTCTTACTTGAGACACGCCCTCAGCCAGGAATTATCACCGTTCAGTAAATACCGATATCACCCACGAAATCAGGGGGTCACGCGACG
>CAZLYS010000713.1:0-3113 GCA_964563415.1 uncultured Halomicronema sp. | reverse complement strand
CTCATTTAACAGCACAACATCGCGACCTGCCACAACCTGCCCGGTATTTTCATCAAAGTCGCTACCGGTAGCGAGGCGCTTGCCGTCTAAGGTAATGAGCTTGGCCTCAAAGGATTCACTATCCTTTAACAGTTGCGCCTTGAGATCCCAGTAGGAGCCCCGGCGGAAGGCTCGACGAGCCCGTTCACGCTCTACTAGTAACTTGACAGCAACGGACTGCACGCGTCCGGCAGAAAGGCCCCAAGCAATCTTTTTCCACAGCAGCGGTGATAGCGTGTACCCCACTAAGCGGTCGAGAATGCGCCGAGTCTCTTGTGCCCGCACCAACTGGTCGTCAATGTCACGACAATTGTCTAAAGCGGCTTGAATGGCCTCTTCAGTAATTTCATGAAACACCATGCGCTTGATCGGCACTTTGGGCTTCAATACCTGCAAGAGATGCCAGCTGATACTTTCTCCTTCACGGTCTTCGTCAGTGGCGAGTACCAGTTCGTCAACGTTTTTCAGAGCATCTTTAAGGGTTTTAACAACTTTCTTTTTGTCAGAAGGGACGACATACAGAGGCTCAAAATCAGCTTCAGGATTGACCCCCAACTGCGCCCACTTTTCTCCTTTGACTGACGCCGGAATCTCGCTAGCCGATCGCGGCAAATCTCTCACATGCCCCATTGATGCCTCAACCCGATATCCGGTAGGCAAATAGTTCCGAATAGTTTTGGCTTTAGTAGGTGACTCAACAATGACGAGGGTGGACATAAATTGATCAGTTATGAAGATTCCTAGATTCCGTGACGTTAGCGGATAAGTTGTACAGGCAGAAAGGATTGTTAACTAAGATTTCAGGTTTGGTCTGTTACCTTCATCGGTTCACAGGCTATTTCCTGTTCACTCCTAACACATCATCTCTACAATCGCTAAATCGAACTTAGCGCATTTGTCCCGGATAGTACCCAGATTGGTTTTAAGGGCATCACATAGATAGGGAAGATATGCGGGCCATAAACTTTCGCTTCATAGATTTTAGGGGTAGGGAGTCAAGTGTCGATTAGTAGCCTAGGCCTGCCAAAGAGGTTGTGATTTGGGCTTACTAATGAAGCTTATAGGCAGAATTCATGGGCTGTAAGGTATCCCTAAACGGGGGAGCACGGGGTAAGATGCCTATGGAAAGTTAAAGATTTGCGATTGCCCATTACCTCATGGATCTGAGGGCGAGGCGATCGCGGTTTCAGCGCAGACGTAGTTTTTGTGGGAGCAGTCAGCCGGATGGACGTTGCGAATCTCGCCTCTCAACTGAATGTGGGCATCATTCTGCCTGAAGGAATTGTGGTCGCGACATTACTGGTCGTTTTGATTGGCGATCTCATTGCCGGACGGGCATCAACCCGCTGGACGCCCTATGCGACTATGGCTGGTTTGCTGCTCGCGCTCGTGGCGCTAGTTTATCAGTGGGATACGGCGACTCCATTGAGCTTTTTAGGCAGCTACATGGGTGATGACCTGAGCATCATCTTTAGGGGGATTATTGCCCTGTCGGCGATCGCTACTGTACCCATGTCGATTCGCTACGTTGAGCAATCAGGCACCTCTCTGGCCGAATTCCTGGTCATTTTGATGACGGCAACGCTAGGAGGCATGTTTTTGTCTGGGGCGAACGATTTAGTAACTATTTTCGTGGCGCTAGAAACTCTCAGTATTTCCTCCTATCTGCTGACCGGCTATATGAAGCGCGATCCTCGCTCTAACGAAGCCGCGCTGAAGTATTTGTTAATTGGAGCTGCCAGTTCCGCCATCTTCCTATACGGAATGTCTCTGCTCTATGGTTTGTCTGGCGGCAAAATGCAGCTTTTGGAGATTGCTCAAAGTTTGGTGGTTAGTGACGGTGATGCCCCTATTGGTTTGGTCATTGCTTTAGTGTTTGTGATTGCGGGTATCGCCTTCAAAATTGCTGCGGTGCCTTTTCACCAATGGACCCCTGACGTCTATGAAGGATCGCCCACTCCAGTCGTGGCTTTCTTATCAGTCGGGTCTAAAGCTGCTGGATTCGCTTTAGCGATTCGTTTATTAGTCGCAGTTTTTCCATTAGTTTCAGAGCAATGGCATTTCGTGTTTACCGCGCTGGCAATTCTCAGCATGGTTTTGGGAAATGTGGTTGCCCTAGCTCAGACCAGCATGAAGCGCCTGCTGGCTTACTCGTCAATTGCACAAGCAGGCTTTTTGATGATTGGCTTGGTCATCGGGACCGAGGCCGGCTACTCCAGTATGGTGTTCTATCTGCTGGTTTACCTGTTTATGAACCTGGGCGGTTTTACCTGCGTTATTCTCTTCTCTTTGAGAACGGGGACTGACCAAATCAGTGAATACAGTGGTCTATATCAAAAGGATCCTTTGCTGACTCTGGGCTTAAGCATTTGTCTGCTTTCACTTGGGGGGATTCCTCCTTTAGCAGGTTTCTTTGGTAAGCTCTACATCTTTTGGGCTGGTTGGCAGGCCGGTGCCTATGCCCTGGTATTGGTGGGTTTGGTCACGAGCGTCATTTCTATCTATTACTACATTCGTGTGGTCAAGATGATGGTAGTCAAAGAGCCTCAAGAAATGTCAGACGCGATCAAAAACTATCCTCAAGTTCGTTGGGATCTACCGGGTTTACGACCCCTGCAAGTGAGTTTGATTTTGGCAGTAGTTGCCACTTCCTTAGCGGGCATTCTCTCCAATCCCTTGTTCACCTTGGCGAATAATTCCATTAGTCATACCCCTTTATTGCAGGCCTCGATTGAGAAGAGTGCTGAGCAAAAGGCACAGGTGATGACAGATTCTATTGCCATGACAACTTCCATCAGTCCAGATTTGTTAGCCCAACGTTGAGTCTGGCTATATCTCTGAGAATGCGCTTCAAGGTCCTGTCACTTTAACGACTGAACTGAAATGTCTTGCCACCAGAACGTTCTGATGGCAAGACATTTCAGTTTTTCAGCTTGCCGAATATTCATTTGAATAGGCAGAATCGCTTCAATGTTTGCCAAAACGACTTTAAAGAAGTGTCTTAGCCTTGTGAATCAGCGCTGACAACACAAATTTTATAGCAAGCCGCAGTTTGGTCAGGTCATTCCAGATGA
>CAZLYS010000712.1:0-3114 GCA_964563415.1 uncultured Halomicronema sp. | reverse complement strand
AACCGCACAATGGGGTCGATGTTTTCAAACATGAGGGCAAATCGCGCCAATGGAAAAATCCCCGATTTCACCACAACCCCCGATAACAAGGCAGATACTGGCGTCTCCGATTCGGAGTGGGTCAACGGTAACCACAGCCCCGAAACAAAGATGCCGCCTTTGGTCAGCAAGCCCACAAAGAGAAGGGCGATCGCATCCATCGGGGCCGTCTCTAAAGCGCTGAAGGCAAATGACTGGCTCTGTTGATAGACCAATGCTGCCCCCAACAGAAAAAACAGCATGGCCGTGTTGCTGACAAACAAATAGCGCAACCCGACCCAAATCGAGCGATCGCTACGGGGGTAAGCGATTAACAAAAATGCCGCAATCCCAATAACCTCTAGAGCGACATAAAGACTAATCAAGTCAGCACAGATGAAAACGGCATTCACACTGCCGTGCAAAATGACCGTCTGCGTGTAGAAAAACTTTGATTTATTTTGATCCCAGCAATAGAGTACGACCGCTGCGGTCACCAGGGCATTCGTCAGAATGAAGAACCCACTCAAGGGATCGATCATTAAGGTGACGCCAAAATTATCCAGTAACTGCAAAACTCTCGGAGTTTCGTCAAACAGGCAGACCAGACTATACGCCAAAGATGCCAACGAGACGCCAAGAGTCAGCAGTCGCCCTGAGCGCGGCCACAGATAACTGCCAAACCCTAGGAACAACGGCAGGGTAATCCAGATAATGGTTAGGGTGTTCATGGCGTATGGCTCTGCTCGATTTCCCGCGTGTCTAAGGTGGGGTTATCACGCGACAGCTTCATCACGCCCACCAGCATGAGGGCCTGAATCGAGAAGCCGATGACAATCGCGGTCAAAATCACTGCCTGCGGTACGGGGTCGGCATAATCTACGTCACGCCCTTCTGCCAAAATGGGTGTGAATAACCCCGGTCGAGCCGATACCAAAACATAAAATGCAATAACCCCGGTGCTCATCACATCCATGGCCAGGGTTTTCATCATCAAATTACGTTTCAAGATGATGCCAATGAACCCAATCAGAACTGTTGCAAAGACACAGGCCTCTAATGCCGATATCGGCCCCAGGGAAGTAGCTTCGGCCAAACCGAGAGTGGACGTGTGAATTACAGCATTGGGTAGTACCTGATGAATTAGCAACGGCATCACCTCATAAAAACTCATAGAGTAAATACTATCAGAATTGTTTATTCCATTAACTAAAGTCTAATCGTTAGCCTGACGAGATGTAAGCCTTTTAGGTGTGAAATTTTATTGATGTCATCGACAAGGGTGACTTATGACTAAATTGCGTTAGCCGCTCGCGATCTAACCGTTTGCTGGGGGCGTTCAGCGGTATAACAAAGATGACGACACCGTTAGAGTCAGCAACCATTATGGCGACAGCGTTAGGGTAGGTGACCATGCACCGAAGAGCGATCGCCGGTTTAGCCCAACTGTACTCATGGTTGACGTCTCAAGGAGGCTGGCGGTGCTGGGTAGGCGCTGGGATTGTTAGTTTGAGCGCGATCGGCTGTTTGTGGCTCAGCAGTTTCACGCCGCCACCGGTTGAACTGATACTGCTTGATAGTGCGGTTCCTGATCCAGCATTTTTTACTGCCCAACTGCAGCCTGGGCAACGGGCTCTAGTGATTGCCCCTGAGAGCGAACTGGTAGAGGTAACACAGCAAGTTGCTGCTTATCATGACCTGCAGGCCGTTCATGTGGTGACGCACGGGGCACCCGGGCAACTCTACCTGGCAGATACGGTGATCAACCTTGAACACCTCAGTGCAGAAAATGAGTCTGGGCAAGCTGTGCGATCGCTCTTCATACAATTAGGCCAAACCCTCTCGCCTGAAGGTGACTTGTTGTTTTATGGCTGTGAACTAGCGGCAAATAGTGCAGGCAGGGCTTTCTTCGACGCGCTTCATACCCTGACCAGAGCCGATATCGCGGCCTCTACTAGTCTCACTGGGGCCGCTGACCAAAGCGGTGATTGGCATTTAGAGCGTCATTGGGGCCACGTCTCCACTGATTTACCGTGGGCTGGTGAATATGGGGCAGTGTTACAGCAATTCACGGTGACGACCAACGCTGATCAGGGTGAAGGGAGTTTGCGCTGGGCGATCGCAACCGCCAATCGCACTGAAGAAGATGACCTGATTACACTTGCCAGCGATCTCGCACCGATTGTGCTCCAAAGTCCGCTCCCGGCTATTCAAGGTGATCTTGCTCTTCATGGTCAGGGAGGCACCATCAGCGGCCATGAACGCTGGCCGGTTTTGCGCGTGGCTGATAGTAATCTGCGATTGCGCCACCTGACGATCGCCGACGGATTAGCCCAGGGTACGCATGGGGATGGCTCAGCAGGGGGCAGCGCGGGATTAGGGGGTGGTCTCTTGATCGACAACGCTAACGTGGCCCTGAGTCAAGTTAGATTCGTCAACAATCGAGCGATCGGCGGCGATGGGGGCAACCGCCCTTTTTCCCAAGTGCTGCCAAGTAGCCTGCGATCGCAGGCATACGATGCTACTGTTCTTCGCCTCATCGCAGATGCTGATAGCTCAAATATTTCACCTCAACAAGATTGGACTCAATACAAAAATCGCTGGGCTACGCCCAATGTGGTGGAGCCGGAGCCGACCTCAGAAGATCAAGATGCGGCCTCTGACCCGCAAGATGATGAAAAGGTGCTATCAGATGCGGGCGGCGTGAAAATTATCAGCCCGAAAGATCAGCTTTCTGCAGAAGCAGGGGCGATCGCGGGCATCAACGGTATTGGCATCGGCGGCATCGGGAGCATTGCCTTTGGGGGCGGTGGTGGCTTTGGGGGCTTTGCCAACGCTGGCCATGGGGGCAACGGTGGTGACGGGGGCACCGCCGGCGGTCATGGCGGCAATGGGGGCGATGGCGGCAATGGGGGTGTCGGTGTCTTTGGCGGTTATATACCTTGGCCGACCCAGCGTGACCTTGACACTGTGGCTTACAACCAGGGTGAGGGTCTGTCAGGATTTGCTAGAGGAGGTGATGGCGGCACCGGGAGGCAGGGTGCAGGAGCAATCGCAGCGGGTGGTCGTGGGGGCAATGGCGGCAATGGGGGCTTT
>CAZLYS010000711.1:0-3118 GCA_964563415.1 uncultured Halomicronema sp. | reverse complement strand
AATGCTGTGGGAAGCGTGGCAGGAAGACTACGGGCCGCGATCGCTGCCGACGCCATTATCATCACTCGCGATCGCGGCTTTGCCGATCCCCGTGGTTGGCCCGAAGCGTTTTCAGCAGGCGTCATCTTCGTCAATTTGCCCGACAACACGCCAGCTAAGGCAGTGAATGAAAAGGTGCTCGATCTTTTGACAAACCGAATTGCAAGCTCTTTGCTCGGTTGCCTGACTTCTGTAGAACCTCGCCGTGCTTTGTCCCGATTGATCCGTCGGCGATCTTGAGAGCGCCGTAACCGTGTTTAGCAGCTTGTGAATCTAGGCGATCGCTCTCAGCACGCTAGACTTCAGCTATTGCTCTTCCTGAACACGTCCATGCCCCCTATAACTGAACCGCAAATTCATTCGTGGACACGCGACGAGTATTATCGTTTAGCCGAGCACACCTTTTTTCAAGGGCGGCGGGTGGAACTCATTGAGGGACAAGTGATTGACATGGTTGCGATGAAAAGTCCTCATGAGATCGCGTCACCCCCCACAAGTTGATCCGCAGCTATGCAGGCAACCGCTGCCGCTAATACCCCTGTCTATCGTGGTCAACTTTTCAGTATCCCTGTTCACATAGGCTGATCCGACAACTGCCTACACTGCAAAGTGGTGTGATGGAATCAAATTTATGAAACCAATTGCTTTTTCGCTCCTGTCGCTGACGACTTTAGCGGTAACTGCTGCCCCACTTGCAGCTGACGATCATGTCTCTCCCAACGGTGTCAGAACCCTAGCCCCAGAAGGCGGCATTATCCCCACAGCTACTTGGAGTTTGGGCACGCGAGCGGGAGACTTTGTCTTTGTGGCTGGCATGCGCGGCATTGACCCTGAGACGAATACGCTGGTGCCCGATGCGGAAGGTCGAGTCCGCCAAGCCTTTATGAACATGCAGCTTATCGCTGAATCAGAAGGCGCAACTCTGCGGGATGCCGTGCGGCTAGTCGTGTACGTCACAGACATGTATCGTTACCGCCCCATTGTGAACCAGGTTCAGGAAGAACTGTGGGGCGATGGCCCTTATCCCCCCCGTACGATCATCGAGGTCGATCGCCTCAACCAAGACGATATTGTCGAGGTCGAGGGCACTTTTTATGCCCCTATCGAAGACTGATAACAGCCATCAGGCTGATCAAATTCGATTCTCCATAGACCCCTGTTCTACGGATGCCTCTATTGTTGTATCCATGTCATGCAGGGGCTCGGGGCAAAGGTCAACTCGCGATCGCGGGTTCCATCATAGTGATTTTGCCAGCGGTGGCATCCATCGTCACCTCAGTACCGAGCGGCAGCGTGAGAATGGGCTCCACATGGCCGATCGCGGCATTCCACCAGGCGGGAATGCCCAGTGGAGCAATGTGATCGGTGAGGACTTGCTCTAGGGTGAGGCCGCCATAGCCCCCAGAGGGGCCACAGTTCGTACACTGGCCAAACACAAACCCGGATAGTTGCTCCAAGACGCCTGCCAGCGCCAATTGGGTCAGCATGCGATCGATGCGGTAAACTGATTCGCCGACATCTTCTAAAAAGAGGATGGCTCCCGTCAAATCAGGCACGTAGGGCGACCCGACAATGCCAGAGAGCACCGACAGATTGCCGCCATAGAGCTTGCCTCGGACCTGTCCGGGCGTAATGGTCTGGACGCGAAAGCGGGTCTGCATGAGGCGATCTCGATCTTCTGCCGCCACGGGGTTCTCAATGGTCACCGTTTGGCCTTCAAACAAGACTTGGCGAAACGGTTCCGTTTGATTCGATCGCCAAGCCGTCAGACCATTCGGCCCATGAAACGTAACTAGTCCAGTTTGCGCAGTGATGCCCAGCAGCAGCGCTGTCAGATCGCTAAAGCCGGTGATGATTTTCGGATTTTGGCGAATCAAGTCATAGTCCAGGTAAGGCAAAATGCGGGCACAACCCCAATCTCCTCGAATGGGGAGCAATGCCGCAATCTCGGGATCGCCAAAAAACTGATTGACATCGGCAGCGCGATCGCGATCTCGTCCTGCCAAATAGCCGTATCGGTCTAAGACGTGGGGGGCGGGTCGCGGCACTAACCCCAGTCCGCGCACGGCATCCATGACAATGTCTAAATCAGTCGTGTTGTAGGTTGCTCCAGCGGGGCTGATAATCCCCACAGTGTCGCCAGGGCGTAAACGGGGTGGCTTAATCACCGGAAGCCCAGCAGCCTGAGCAGTGCGCTGAGTCGTCAACGGCAGCATGGCAGAAAGCGCACCCATCCCAGCCATCAATTGTCGTCGTGTTGGTTGCTGGGCCATATGCTCTCCTGTCTAATCCGTCTATTCACTTGATTATCAAGGATATTGACGCCAACGTCGGGTCGCAATGACGATGGGCAGACGTCAGTAACGGTTAGTTCAGAGATGGCGCAGCATCACGTACTCTTGCCAGCCGATAGAAGCAACTTCTCCACCCTTAAACAACAAAAAATTACGGTCTCCCCGCAATTGAGTCTTTTTTAACGCGATGTGCAATTAAGCGTTTTCCAGTTCAGGTCTTAATCACATCCTCGAATTGCAGATAGGGTCTGCCTTTGAGGTGATTCAGGTAGCTCATCACAGTATGAGCGAGCACTTTACGCGCCACCCGGCTGGTCAAATGCCAGCAGTCTCGGGCGCGGATATGCTCGATATCAAACCAGTGACATAAATGACCAATGACGGTTTCGACGAGTTGCCGGTGGCGACTGACCGTCCGATTCCATTGCGGGTGGTAGTCGTTCATATTGCGGCGCAAGGGTGTCAGCAGCGTGAGACTTTGCTGGGCTAAGTCTTCGCGCAGCACGGGCCGAATATCGCCTTTGTCACCCAGCAACAGACCGTGGAGACCACTGACTAACTCCGGTACGACATCGCGTTCATCCATGTCTGCGGGGGGAACACTCATGCTCATAATGAGTCCTTGAGCGTTGATCAGCAGGTGTCCCCGGAAGCCATAAAAGGTGCCGAGTTTCGTCGCCGAACTCCCGTAGCTCGCCAGTCCGGCAAAGAGCTTCGCTTGGGGGGACATCTGTTGTTCAACGCTCAAGGACTCATTATGAGCATGAGTGTAGGGAAAGAGTGTA
>CAZLYS010000710.1:0-3124 GCA_964563415.1 uncultured Halomicronema sp. | reverse complement strand
CTCTGCGGTCGCCCGGCCCTGAGTGCTGAGGTGAAGCCAGTCCTCAGCTCCTACCCATCATCGGCACCGGAGCAATTTGCGACCCCGACTCATCTATCAGCGATGGTTAACCGAGCCAGCTCAGGACAACCGATACGCATGACATCATCTCCGGTCCCTGAAGTCTCGGAGTCGGATCTAGCGACAGATACACCACCGGCAGCGCCTTCAGTCATTTGGTTGATTGTGATGCCCGCAGTGCCCATTGCAGGAGGAGGCTTAATTTGTCTGTCGCGGCGTCTGTTGGGCAAACCCCATGGGGAAAGTCGTCTCATTACCCATACCCCGACACCTGATGCGGTGACACCTCCCGAGCCCACCCCGCCCACCGATCCATAGTCACGAAAGTCTTTAGGGGCGTCATCAATTAATGCCAGCAATTAGACACGGGCTTTAGCGTGCTCGCATTCATCACCGACGCCATGGAGAGCCCTGGATAAGACTGTATTTTGGTAATCCCCCAGAACCGGCGAGCCTAGCTAAGATGAAACTACTTTTTTAGGAGAGATGGATGCTAGTTCAACTCGTCCACCCCTTAGTGCGATCGCAGATTCAGATGTTGGCGCAAAACCCAGCCGCTGACTTACAACTCTCTGGCATGGTGATCCAGTGGTTGGGATATTTGGGTATTCAAGCTGAGGTGACGCAGTTAGACGCTAGCGGCGAGTTAATTGAAGTTTCCCTTAAAGTCAGCAGACCAGAGCAATGCAACGAAAATGAGTGGCGCCAGATTCTCGCTAACCTAACCCATACGCATCAGGCCCCCACAGCAGAAGATACCGGCCTGACTTATGAAGCCATGACCGCTGCTCAGCAACGCAAGGTAAATCGCTTGCTGGCCTGCGTCTTACAAGCTTCCAACGAACACATCCTCGATCATTGGGAAGACATTAAAGAGCAGCTCGCTGAACTGAATTTACCAGCGAATTTGTTAACCGAGTTGCGAGCCGCCATTCGAGTCGCCACACCCATGGAGCTTTTGATCCAAAACCTCGAACCTGAAGTCGCAGCCTACGCTTTGTCTAAGGCGATCGCGATCGCCCTGATGGATCAGCACATTAACCAAGCAGAAGACGGTGCCCTCAAAACCCTGCTCAGCGCCCTTCAACAAAAACCGACCTCTCCCGCTTGAATCGCGATTCAGAAAGTTGCCCAAGCTGATCTGCGATATCTTCACTTTGTTTGGGAGCGTCCTTGTCCAGCTTCGATTATCCAGGGTCAGCCAACTCTGGACGCTGGGCCAATGTGGTCCGTACTTGTGCCCAAAGAGCAACGTCGTTTTGGTAGAGGCCTAGAGCCTCTAGGGCACCTGCTGCATCCTTTTTCGGGGCCTCGGCCAGTAGCTGCAGTAACCATTGAATAGCCTCATCACGTCGCAGCATAGCGATCGCTAACAAACCACTTTGCCGCAACTCAGGGTGGGTCGCCTTTTTCCACCAGGTTTGCAACAGCGGCAAGGCTTCCGGTCGCCGCGATTCTCCCAACACCAGGGCAACGACTTCAGCGGTCTCAATCGCCTCTCGGTCATCAGATTCGCGGCGACCTGCCTCTAAAAATGCTGTCGCGAGCGGCAAACAATACTCGACCGAAAGCTGTAGTAAGGCCGCCACACATTCCCCAAGCACTGCTGGAATGTCGCCGACCTGAATGCGCAATCGCAGCAGCGCTACCCCTAACGGATTTTCGCTATAGGCGATCGCTCGGGCCGCCCCAATTCTGGCTTCCGGTTCCCCATCGGCGAGCAAGTCCGCCAGTTCCACCATCACATCGGGATAATTCATCCGCACCAAGCCCAATGCACACAATCCCCGCAGCTTGGGAGCTGTATCGACCTGGCCACCCCACACCGGCTCCATCTGCATATGACGAATGCCCTGCAGGAACAGATCGGCGTCTCGATGCTCTAATCGATAGAGACAGTCGGCAATTTCGGCTTTGGCTCGACATCCCGGATCGCGATCTGCTGCTTTTTCCATCAGGCGGTCAAAGGTTTTCACCAGTTGCGGCACCAAGTCATGAATCTCAGCTTCGCCGATGAGTTTGGCGGCTTGAGCGATCGCGATACTGTGCTTACTGTTCAGCACTTCCTCCAGCGTCGCCAACCCCATCTCAGAGGTCGGCTCCGCTCGAATCTGGTTAAGTTGGGCTGTTAGCGTTTCCAGCTTTTTAGACTTAGGCATGGCTTATGACCTGGCAAAGTCACCGTTACGCCCCATAGTAGTTCATAAGTATTCAAGCAGGGTGTGTGGGGCGATCGCATCGAGTAATCAGTAGGGTGTGTTGCTGAAAGCAAACGCACCGCTTGAAACCAAACCCCATTCACCGATAACGCCCCGCCGCCACAAACCGATGCACACTCGAAAACAGCCATTCTTCCGGTGATTCACATAATCCATGCCGTACCGGATTGTGATGAATATAGCGACAGTGATTGACATAATCTCGCTCATCACAAATGACATGTTCCCAAAATCGCCGCTGCCACAGAGCCCGCTCCCGACGCTTCCGTCGTGATGCCGAGATGTCAATATCTGCTTCAAGCTCCGCGCCATAATGCCTCGTCACATAGGTTTTGATCAGGCGCAGGCGAGTAGAGATATCGCGATCGCTAGTTTTGATGAGAACGGGTGCGTTTGCCTTTGGCTAAAATTCAAAATTAAAAGTTCAAAATGCAGAATGAATGAGTCGCCTCAACCCATTACAGAACGAACATTTGAGTTCGCGGTACGCATTGTGAAATTGTGCCAAGTGTTGGAAGCCAAATCGGTGGTGAGTCGGGCGATCATCAATCAGCTGGTACGGTCAGGAACCTCGGTAGGGGCCAATGTCGAAGAGTCTCAAGCAGGCCAAAGCAGAGCAGATTTTGTTCACAAGCTGGAAATCGCCCTGAAGGAATTGAGAGAAACGCGATACTGGCTAAGGCTATTGGTCGCCGCTCAAATCGTACCAGAAGCAAAATTGAAGCTCTTAATCGACGAATCGGAAGAACTCTTAAAAATTCTGTCAAAGATTGTGGTCACCACCAAAAAGAACAAATCAAGATAGCAGTTTCTCAACCTATGACCAAATTTTGATTTTTGCTACA
>CAZLYS010000709.1:0-3128 GCA_964563415.1 uncultured Halomicronema sp. | reverse complement strand
TCTTGAGAGCGCTAATAATAGTAGAATCTCTTCGAGATTAATGAAGAAGAACCTTAAAGAGGTTCCATTATTTAGATTTAGGGATAGTTAGCATAGTGATCCAGAAGGGATCAAACGCTTACATTACTGATTAACATAAAGCGTCCCATAAAAGGTCGTTGTACTTCGACAGGCTCAGCAACCAAGGCTCTCGAAACGACAAAGCTAAATGGGACAATTAGCCACTTCGAGAACCTCAGGGACCGTCCTATCCCAAGGAGTTAATATAGGACGCTTGAGTTTGATCACTTACTTCAAGGGGGCAACATAAAGCGTCCCTTGTTTCCCACCATTCAAATGGTGGGCTCAAAGTCAAAAATGGACTGGCTGCTTCAACTGCCGTAGGCTTCAAAAGGCTAATAAATCAACATATACCTTCCAATAGTGTCATCTCGGTGGGCCTGCAGCGGATTGCTAGCGGGGTCGGCCGGGATATCATCCCATATCTTCTTAATAAGAGATGGCGGCTGACTTACAAGTCCATGCCCTATATCCTACCGCCAAAATGGATTCTTGTTAGTGATTTAAGGGATCACCTACTTAGGCCTATTAGCATAAAGGAATGACCCCAAAGAGTGGTATGCACTGGATTAGCGCCTGGATCCATTATGATGGAAACTTCCTAAACAAGTGTTAACAGACTTTACCCCTGAGCGGTCTGGAAGCTTAGGTAGGTTTGAAGGATACCATGTAGCATTTCTTTGGTATCCCAGAATGCATAAGGTTTTTCATAGACTTCCTTTACCCCTAAATCCAGGGCTTTTTGCTGATCTTCTTCTAGCTGTGAATTAGAGAAGATGATTACAGGCGTATTTTCCATGAATGAATCTGGGAGATGGTGTAGGAGGGTAATACCATCTACCTGAGCCATCTTAAAGTCCAGGAGCATTAAATCCGGTTTAGGTTTTTCTCCCCCTTGTAAAGTATCTAAGACCTCTTGTCCATCATGGAATGTTTCTATGAGTATGTGGGGATGGATGGATTCCATGGCAATCTGAATCAGTTCTACGTCAACCAGATTATCATCTACCACCCAACAGAGTGGTGCTTGGGTACTTCCTAAAGCCATATTTGAATATGAGTTTCTTTGGTGATTCGAGTGGGTAGAATTAACTATAGGGTAAATATATTTTACTGTAGGGAAAGTTAGAGGCAGAGTTTATTTGGGTTCTTACATTTAATAATTCTTAAGGAATGGTCTGATTATCAGAGATATGAAGCTTTGTATTGTGAGTAAACTTTACTGTTTCTCGCTAAAAAAGGCAATGTCCTCCTATTTTCAACATATAGGGAGGCGTTCATGTCAATGTATGGGGAGTGTAAAAGTGAAAGTAGCTCCTTTTCCAGGTTCTGAGTCAGCCCAAATTTCTCCTCCGTGTAAGTGGATGATTCTGTGGACACTGGCCAGTCCTATACCTGAGCCAGGGTAGTCATCATCATGAAGACGTTGGAAAATCTTAAAGAGCTTGTGCGTATACTCCGGAGGAAAACCTACTCCTTGATCACTGATGGAGAAGATGTGTTGTTCGTCTGTAGTTTCAACCTTAATCTTTACAAAAGCCTCGTCTTTGGTAGAAGAGAATTTAACGGCATTTGAAATCAGGTTTTCAAATACCTGCTCCATCATTTCTTTGTCTGCATAAATATTAGGTAAAGGGTCTATCTCCCAGTTGATGGGGATGAGGTTAACCTGCTCTTCCTGTTTACGGCAGATGTCTTTGATGGTCTTTTGAAGGTTGAATGTTTGTAAGTGCGGGACCAGGTTTCTGGTTCTGGAGTAATCCAATAGCTTATCCACCATTTTACCCATGCGTTCGGCAGCAGTGATCACATATCCTAAGATATCCTTTCCTTGCTCGGCGAGCCTATCTGACTGCTTTAGTTCCAGCCACTGACTATAGCTGAGAATATGCCTGATGGGAGCCCTGAGGTCGTGAGAGACCAGGTAAATAAACTGCTCCAGCTCTTTTTGGGTTTCTTCCAGCTTTAGATGGAAGGTCTTTAGTTCAGTGATGTCCTGCATGGTCCCCATAACTACGTTTGGAGTTTCTCCAGATATGTTACGAGACAGTACCCACCTTATTCTGTTGCCGGGAAGTATGAGCCTGTATTCTATGGAAGTAACTGTATTCTCCTCATAGAGGTGGTGTTTTTTCTGGGAGTAGTCTTTGAGAATACTCAGATCTTCCGGATGAATCAGGGTGTAATAGTATTCCAGTAATTCTGGATTCTTTCTTTTATCTATAGGGATTTCAAAGATATCCAGGAAAGCGGGAGAAACTTCAATTTCTCCTGTATCCAGGTACTGCGTATAGGTAGCCATTTTGGCCAGTTCTTCTCCCTGTAACATCAGCTTTCTTTGGCGATTCAGCTTTTGCTGGATATTGCTGATACGTTCCCTAATGGCTTTCTCCGCAGTGATGTCAGTAAAAATGCCTACGATGACATGTGGCATTTGGTACTTCATGCATCTGGAAAGTATATACCTCACATCTCCATGTCTATCCAGTACACGGTATTCTTTCTCAACCCATTTTTTGCTTCTCAGTCCCATCTTAATCCCATCCATCACTTTATATACCTCACCAGGATAGACTCTTTCCAGAAATTTTTCAAAAAGATTTTTTGAGTGTATTCCCTTTTCAGGCAAGTCTAGTACATGAATAAGGCCCTGAGAGTAGGTTACTTCCTTGGTTTTTACATTCATGATGAAAGAACCAGTTTTGGCAGCCTTTTCACCCGCCAGCAGGAGCTTCCTTTCATTCTTAACGCTTTCCAGTTCTTTGCTTAGGGTTACGTCCTGAGTGATGCCCACGACTACGCCATTCTCTAATACCTTGGCATTTTTTATCCTAAACCATTTAACCCGCTCATCAGGCATGATGATTCTAAAATGGTGTTCAAAGGGAAGCAGACTAAAGTCATAATCATTTTCTACGTCCTCTCTAGGCTCATTTAGGAGCATGAGCGTTCTATCCTCAGGATGAATTCTATCTACAAGCTTCTGGACAATATTACTCTTGGTTACTTCCTCCTTATCCAGTTCATACAGCTTGAGAAGCTGATCTGAGTACATGAGGGTATTATCC
>CAZLYS010000708.1:0-3129 GCA_964563415.1 uncultured Halomicronema sp. | reverse complement strand
CCACCCTCTTGGCGTCCGAAGGCGTGACGGATCCGGATGCGCCTTTCCTGTTCCACAGTCTGCTGATGGGCCGTCCTGGAAGCGCGACGACCGGAAGCGACGGCCGTTTCCTGGTGAACGTCGCGGGCAAGGGGCGACAGCAGCTGGTCGTCGAGGCCCCTGGCTACTTGCTGCAGGCGATGGAACCCCAGGTCTGGACCCCGGACGGTGTCTTCGAGCAAGACGTGGAGCTCGAGGCATCTGGCAGCTTGCACGGCCGGCTGCTTCTGGCCGAGGGCGAGCCGCTGGAGGGGCGGCTCATCGGGGTGTCGCTCGGCGATGGTCTGGTTCGTTCCGTGAAGACGGCCGGGGACGGGAGCTACCGCTTTCCTGCTCTCGCGCCCGGTGCGTATCAGGTGCGGCTGTGTCGTCCTCCGCTTGCTTCGTTCCAGCCGGTACCGGTGCGCCGAGCCCCTTCGAAGGATCCCTACGAGACTCAGTGCACGGTGCGCTCGGGGCGGACGACTGTCTTCGATCTGGACCTGCGCGGTCGCCATCAAGTCCTCTTCGAGGGGCGGATCGAGGTCGTGAACGGGGACGTGCCGTCTCAGGTGGAGTTGTGGAACCCGACGGCCTTCCAGGCCTTGGCCTCCTGCAGACTGCGGGCCGGCAGGTTTCGTTTCGAGCTTTCCGAGCCCGGACCGTACCAGCTCTTCTTCCAGCTTGGCGAGGTGCGCTACGTGCGGCCGATCGAGCTGCTCTACGGTTCGAACCAGCTCGACCTACGCTTCGAGATGGGATCCCTGCGGGTCGTCGACCTGGACCCGTCCTTCCCCACGTTTCGCGTCCTGACGGCCGACGAGCAGGGAGGGCGCTTGCTCTGTGCGCTCGAGCCGGGTCCAGGGAGCCAGATCCAAGCCTTGGGGTATGGGGCTCCCGCGCACGAGGGCGTGGCGTCCGCGGAGCGCGACTTGCTTCTTCCGGTGGCACGCTACGACCTGCGCCAGTCTCCCAAGCAAACCAGCATCCACCAATGGCAGGGGCCCTTGCGCGGTCAGCAATCGCGCTTCGCGTGGCCTGTCCTGCAGCAGGTCGCCGTTCCCGGGCGCTTGGAATTGCAGTCCGTCCGCTAGCGGAGCGCTACAGGCGCTTCTGCACCGCGCGACGCAGGTAGGGAAGGACCTCGTCTTCGAAGAAGGGGTGGCGCTTGAGCCACAGCGTGTTGCGTGGGCTCGGGTGTGGTGTGGGGATCACCGCGGGTGCGTGGTCGCGCCAGGCGCGGACGACGTCGCCGACCTTCGTCGAGCCTGTCTTCAAATGCCAACGGATGGCGTACGAGCCGATGGCCAGGGTCAGCTCGATCCGGGGAAGGGCATCGAGCACGGACCTGCGCCAGGTCTGGGCGCAGAGCGGGATCGGGGGGAGGTCCCCCGAGGAGCCCGTTCCCGGAAAGCAGAAGCCCATCGGGACGATCGCGATGCGCGACTCGTCGTAGAACTCCGCCTTCGTCACGCCCATCCAGTCGCGCAAGCGATCTCCGCTGGGGTCGTCGAACGGGAGCCCCGACGCGTGCACGCGTCGACCCGGAGCTTGTCCCGCCACCAGGATTCGGGCCGTCGTGCTGGCGCGCAAGACCGGTCGTACGCCGTGCTCGAGCTGGTCCTCGCACAAGCGGCAAGCGCGAACGTCGCGAAGCAAGGGGAGCAGGGCGGGGGTCATGGGAGGGGGCGGCAGTAGAGGGAGGATAGCTGGTCTGCGTCTTGCCGTTCTCTCCCGAGACGAAAGGCGAGATTCCTGAACCGACGAGCGGTTCCTGCGCGCCGGGATGTCGTTCCCCCAGCCAAAGGAATCGCCATGCTAGGACCGCTCGCCTCGTTGTTGCTCGTTCAGGCTGCCCAGGCTCCGTTTCCAGTCGACTCCGTGCGGCGGCCCGCCGCTCGACCGGTAGCTCGGCCCGTAGCTCGCTCCGTGGAGCAGCTGTCGACCTTCAGCGTCCTCAACCTCCAGACCTCCGCGCGCTTCACCTATCCCCAAGAACGTTGGCTGCCCGTCGGGCGCTACGAGGCGGAGGACAGCCTCGACCTGAACGGGGACGGCGATCAGCTCGACAGGATTCTGTTCGTCTATGACCGCCAAACGGGGGTCTTCCAGAACCTGGGCTACGCCATCTGGTCCTTGCCGCGCTTCGTCGGGCCCTTGCTTCCCTTCGGCCTTTGGGAAACGCCGATCGAGACCGACCTCAACGGGGACGGCGACACCTGGGACGAGATCCTGCACGTCTACGATGCCCGCGACGGTTCGCTGCGCTCCACGGGCGTGGCGGCCTACCGCCAGACCTTCCCGGGCGCGCTTGGCTTCTTGCGCGTTCTGGGCGGTTCCATGACCTTCGTCGAAGACGAGATCGATCAGTCCGAGGACTTGAACGGCGATGGGGATACCAACGATCAGATCCTGCGCGTGCAGAGCCTGACCGGTGGCAGCCTGCGTCCTGGTCTCGCGAGGCAGCTGAAGAGGCCGCTCCAGGGAGCACGCCTGGACCACGTGGCCGTCGGCGTTCCCGGCACGACCTTCTTCGACTTCGGGACGGCCGTGTGCATCGCGGTCGGCGAGCTCCAGGAAGGGAGCGACCTGAACGGGGACGGAGACATGGTCGATCGGGTTTGGCACGTCGTTGCGAGCAATGGGCGCGTGACGAATACCGGTCTCGTCGGAACGGCTCGCAAGGCGAACGACGACGCCGCCTTCGTGGCCGTGGACGAGCGTCAGTTCGGAGCGGATCTGAACGGGGACGGAGACGTGTCCGACGCAGTCTTGTTCGTCTTGCGGGGTCCGGATGGAGCGTGGACCTCGACCGGAGCTGCCGTCGACCCCTTCCGACTGGACCACGCCGTCCTGGACGAGTTCGTGCTGCTCGCCGTGGACGAGCGTGACGAGTTCCAAGACCTGAACGGGGATGGAGATCTGGACGATGCCGTCCTCCATCTCTTCGACATGAGCTCGGGGGTCTTGCAGAACATCCAGCTGGTCTCCGATACCCTTCCCCGAGCTTGTGGCGAGCGCTTCTTCTTCACGGTCGACGAGAGCGAGGATGGCGTGGACCGCAACGGAGACGGAGACACGGGTGATCGTGTCCTCCACTCGCTCCATACG
>CAZLYS010000707.1:0-3130 GCA_964563415.1 uncultured Halomicronema sp. | reverse complement strand
CTGTGTTGAAAAGGTTTCTAGCGTTTGAAGCGCTTGGGGCCAATGTTCAAATTGTTCGTCTGGATAGCAGTCATTTTGACGATGAACTGACTGTTTTGACGATGATTTGACGATAGGTCGTCGCTCCTCATGTTCAAACAGTCGCAAACCTCTCAAACCATGACCGAAACATTCATCTGTCAAGGCGAATTCGTTCATTTCACGAATGGAGGCTGCCGCGAGCTTTACCTCGCCTGGGCTAGATGCGCAGAGACGCTACAGCTTGAAGATTTGGCAACCACCCTCATCAACCAAACAAATTTAGGGCCGGGATGTGTAGCGGATGGCATTGATGAAGCGTATCTAAGCGACGACTTCAGCACTCAAGCAACGAAAGCGCAATTGCTTGCTGTGATGGAGCGATTGATTGCTGAAATCCAATCGAACGGCGCGATCGCGCAAGCAATGGATGTCAATTGGGACACTCAGTTGCAGGTTGACTGGGTCGAAAAACTCCAAAAGTTGAGGAATGCGTTGGTTGTTCAGGTTTAGGAAGAGGAGAATCTCGCGATCGCGCTATTCCTCATAAACATCTCTGCGGTGCCCGACTTTAACGATTCTGAAATTGCCGTTGAGCGGCAGGCTTAAAGACAATTTGATAGGTTATTGCAGACCTAATTCTTGCTTGAGGCTAGCCAGCGAGATTTCACTGGGTCCCTGCAATGCAACCTCCGCATCAAAGCTATCTATCTCATCCTCTAACGCTTCTAAGGGGACGGCCAATTCTGCGTTGTATTTGAACTGCAAATATTGCAAAAAGTGATATAGCTCATCAAGCGCTGCCCGAGACATGGAGGGGATCTCTAAGGCAATCGGTTGGGTTCGCGGCAGGGTTTTCATAACTTGGATGTATAAGAATGAGTGGCAAGCAGGCTACCTCTATACTTATGCCTGCTCAAATCTCCTGACCGTGACTGGTTCAGATAGTTTTGGGAAGCGCACCACGAGGCGCACCACAAGACACGCGATCGCGCTGACACTTCAGGAAAATCAATCAGGTATAGTCGATGCCGTTCTCGTCCAAGTATGCTTGAATGCCTGCATTCAGATCTTGGAGCGCTTCGGTCATGCTGGAATCGCTGTCTTTCCCTTCATAGACCGTTATGAAGAGAATTCGGAGTTCGAAATTTTGAATTCCTCATTTCCGCATTCCTACTTCCGCATTCCGAATTTATCTGTATGCTCGCACAAAGGCTGAAAGCATTTCATATCGCACCACGAGGCAAACTACGAGACATGCGATCACATTACCAGGACGAGATCATTGCCTGAACCTAAAATCAGCTTCAAATAATCCGGCTTTAATCTTTTCTCGTCCTTCTTCAAAAGCCGAATCGCCAGTTGTTTCTATCATTTGAATTAGTGAATTATATCTATCGTGAATGCGTTTGACTTCAGAAACCAATTGCTCTCGTGGTATTTCACGCCAATATGCTTCATGTAATGATCTAGCTTCATGCCTTAGAGCTGTTAGAACGTTACCTGCTTGTTTATGCACCCCTGCTTTCTTATCTACGCCAAAAATAGATGCTAGGCCAGTAATCAGACCAGATACAGCAGCAAATGCACCTATCCAGGATGGGAAACCAATTGAGATGAGAATACCGCTAAGTGCGGCAATGCAAGATGGCACCACTAAAAACAATCTAGACTGGAATTCTGCCTTATTTGCCATAGAAAAATGTGCTTGTGAAGTATACAAGCAGTTTTCCTCAACGATTTTGCACTCATTAATTAAGTGCTGAATATCATCTGACGAATTATTCATTAATATGAACTAGATTTTAGGTTTATAAGTTTGGAAAAGCGCTTCCATAAATTTCTCTCCATTTTGATTTTGCTGTGTACCAATGCTTTTGGTTCTGAGCTTTAATTGCTTCCACGGATTTGTGATAGGCAAGTTTAGCTTTATATTCAAAACTGCCTTTCCGATGGATTAATTGGTTACTACCTAAGGCATGCCAATATGCTTTGTTGCGGTTTTCATTCGCAAGAAAAGCAAAGAAATCACGACACATCCAATCATAGTAAACCTTTCCTTGATCCCTATACTGCCAGTTGCAGATAAACCTATATGCAAGAGTATCTATAAGTAGACCTCCCATAGGAACAGCATTCGTACCTTTCCAGGCACGAGTCATTCGGCAAAGCCACTTCAAATTATCACTGTAAATATAATCACGAATTTTTGACATCTCGGGTCTGGGATTAGTTATCCTCCAGCGCCCCCCAGCGTTAGAGTCAGGATATTTGTAACTCCCATTAATTTCAGAAAAGACAGGTACAACCTCGAACATCATGCCATCACTAAATGAAACAACAACAACCTGTCCATCCCCCCCAATACTTGTTTTGGGATAGGTCTTCAGAAGAGAGCTACGAACTTTTTGAAGTAATGCTGATTGTCCATTGCCAATATAGTTGTTGTACTGCCTATATATGGCTGATGGCAGGATAAAAATCATATCCAAGTCACTAAAACCACGAATAGCAGTACCTCGACCATAAGATCCAACATAAAGGCTGTGATCTACGTATGATTGATAACCATAAAAATCAAGGTTAAGTCGATTGGTAATAAGCCTATATCGATCGGAAATACTTGATTTATTGTTTATGGTGAGATTATTACAGAAAGCTGAAAAAATCTGACTTACACTCATCTTCCAAACACTAGCTAGATAAATAGGTTACCTTACTAGTATAAAGGAACTATCCAGGATTGGTGTTATCTAGTCGGACATGGCACTAGATGTGAGGGGTAAAGCTAAACAGTATAATGACTTGCCTAGTAGACCAGACCTTTCATTTCAGCAAAAGCTTAGTACCTATGATTGGTCTGCTGAAGTTTTGGCCGGATGCTGCGCCAGCGCCTGCTTCAAATATTGCCCCGTAAACGACTGCGGATGCTCCGCCAACGTCTCCGGCGTGCCCGCCGCGACTATTTCGCCACCGCGATCGCCGCCTTCTGGGCCGAGGTCGATGACCCAATCGGCAGAGCGAATCACGTCCAGGTTGTGTTCGATCATCAACACCGTGTTGCCCTTATCCACCAAGCGCTGCACCACGTTCAGCAGCTTGTGGACATCGT
>CAZLYS010000706.1:0-3140 GCA_964563415.1 uncultured Halomicronema sp. | reverse complement strand
ATCGAATCACTGATGTACCCTGGCAATCCTTTCGTGCTCAATATTTTGGCCGAAGGCAGTCATCTCGGCCCGATGAAGCATTTTTTGAAACCCTTTGGGCCAGGTGAAGATCGCTTTGCAGGGATTGACATCCAAGATGCGGAGAATGGCTGCCCGGTAATCAAAGATGCGATCGCGTACCTGGAGTGCGAAGTGTCCAACCGGATGGAATGCGGCGATCACTGGGTTGTCTACGCCACCATCAACAACGGCGAAGTGCTGAAAGCGGATGCCAAAACCGCCGTCCATTTTCGCAAAACCGGCACTCACTACTAGAGTGTGAGAGTGGTTAGGTACGTTGGCGAAGCCTGCCCGGAGGGCTTGGGTGGCTGGGTAAAGGATAAAAAGTGACGAGTAGAAGATAGGTGGAATGCCGTCAGCAACGTGCCATTCCAAGAGTTGTAGAAAGCTTTTATGGTGAACCAACTCGAATTGAATGAGTATAAACAAGGGATTGCGGACTCCTACGATCACAGAAGCCGAACCTATGACAATAGCGATTGGCACGCTCAGATTTGCTATCGTCTGCTTGAGTATTCACAAGTCAGGGCTGGGCAGACAATTTTAGACATTGGTACAGGAACAGGCCATCTTGCGATCGCTGCGGCGCAAGCTGTCGGGAACCAGGGGCAGGTGATTGGAGTTGACATTTCTAGCGGCATGCTAGAGCATGCATGCCGCAAAGCTAACGTGTTGGGACTTCGCAATATAGAATTTCAGCTTGCAGATGCCGAAGCTTTCCCTTATCCGAGAAATCATTTCGAGCATATTTTGTGTGCCAATACATTTCCTTGGTTAGAGAATAAATTGGCAATATTACAGCAGTGGCATCAATCTCTTCGACCCGGTGGTCAAATCGGCGTTCATACTCCGGCTGATACAGCCGATATCGGGGCGGTTGTCTTACGAAAAGTGTTTGCAAAATACGGTGTCGCGCTAGAAGCTAGTAATCGGCTTGGCTCAATTGAGCAGTGTCAAGATTTGTTTATGCAGGCTGGTTTCACAACCGTTGTAGTCAAAACAGAACAGTACGGCAGTTATACGAGTTTGGAGAAAGCAAAATTGACTTGGGAAGGAGTTGTTGGGCGTCCTTCGCAGATGTCGCTAAAGGTATTGGATGATGGCTTATTGCCGTTATCATCAACGCAGTTGTTATCAATCAAAGCGGAATTCGAGGCAGAACTAGACTCTCTCCAAAATGAGAAGGGAATCTGGGATGACCTCACTACTTTGTATATATTGGGCCGTAAAGTGATAAACAAAAGCTTGCATTAAGCGCTACAGAGTCAAACTACGGGTGAATTTTGAATGGGGCTTTGCCGAGTTATTGGAAGCGAGATCTGAAGTGAATGTTTTGGCAACTGCACGAGTCGGTATTGTGCTCGCGACGTACAATTGCGATCGCGCCCAGTTTGCGGCCCAAGTTCGCTCCATCCAAAATCAAGATTTTCCGCAGTGGTACTGCTTAATCACCGACGACGGCTCCAAACCTGAGATTCAACATTTCATTGATGATTTGATTTCCGACGATCCGCGCTTTATTCTTCAAATTCAAAAGCAGAATCTCGGCTCTTATCACAATTTTGAATACGGCATCAATTTTTTTCGCAAAGATGAAGCGATTACCCACATTGCCTTTGCCGATCAAGATGATATCTGGCAGCCACAAAAACTCACGTATTTACTCAGTGAAATGACCCGTAGTGGCGCGTTGCTGGCACACTCTGACTTATCTTTAATTGATGATCAGGGGGAAACATTACACCCTTCCGTTTGGCAATATGAACAGCGTTATCCTGAACAACTGGATGCGGAATTATTGCTGCTGCGAAATACCGTCACAGGCTGTTCGACGATGATTTCTCGCGAGCTTTTGGCAGCAGCGCTACCATTTCCACCCCAGCAACAGTCAGGGGACTGGTATCACGACCATTGGCTTGCGATCGTGGCTGCCCACGAAGGTCATATTGCTCATATTCGCGAACCCTTGGTGCAATATCGCCAACACAGTGAAAATGTGGTCGGGGCGGCCAAGCAAGCCGGTAGCATTCAGACAGAAATTGTTCTGTGGCTGCAAAAAAGAGGTCGGTTAACGCTGCAAAGTTATCGGATTCATCGAGACCTCAGTGAGTTTTTCTTTCAGAGATTTTATCCACTAGAAGCGATTGAGCAGCACAACCCCTTTTCGGAAAAGAAACTCGATTTTGGCTGGGCAATTTTACGGCTAGGCTTACGCAGTCTCTGGCGCGGCTATGGTTCTCAAGGCATCACTCTACGGCTGTGGCTAAATAAGTTCATCTTTGACTGTCGCCGAGTGGGTGAATGGTTGAGCCCTCGATCTCATAGACAGGATGTGAAATGAACCAGATACAGGTCTCCGTTGTGATCGTCAATTACAACGGCAGCGATGTCATTTTGGATTGCCTGACGTCTATCTTTCAGCATTTTGATCCAGTAGAGACCGAAGTTATTGTGGTCGATAATGATTCCCATGATGGCAGTCCTGAGTGGATTGAGCAGAAATTCCCCCAGGTGAAACTTTTGCGTCAGTCGAGTAACTTAGGATTTGGTACTGCCAACAATATTGGAGCAGCCCAAGCCCAAGGGACTTATTTGTTTCTGCTGAATTCTGACACGTTGATTCAGCAAAATATCCTGCCAGCTTTAGTTAACAAACTAGAGTCTGCTGTCGACATCGGTATTGTGGGGCCACGATTGCTGAATCCAGACGGGAGTTTTCAACTATCAACGGCTTATGAAATTGGCCTTTGGGGAGAATGGCGAACCTTACAAGAAGTGAGGAAGTACCGTCAGCCGGTAAACCGTCCTGCTTTGGCTCAGCAATATGGCACCGACCAGTTCGTCGATATTGTGGTGGGGGCGGCGATGTTGATGCAGCGATCGCACTTTTTTCAGATCGGTGGCTTTGACAAGACCTTCTTCATGTATTTCGAAGAGTCAGATTTGTGTCAACGCTTTCGCGACGCGGGTTATCGCCTGCTCTACACTCCAGACGTTGCCCTCGTCCATATTGGGGGCTATTCAGTGGCTCAGGTCGCCGGTAAAATGGCCGCTGAATACCGCCGTAGTCAGCGCTATTA
>CAZLYS010000705.1:0-3149 GCA_964563415.1 uncultured Halomicronema sp. | reverse complement strand
AGTCTTAGATACTCATGTCTTCAATCCTGTAATAGAATTTGTATCAAATAGGAGACTCTTTTCCTTCCTGCCAAAATGTCACCCTTCCTGCATATTTTTGTATATTAGCGCTCCGGTTTAGAAAAGCATGACCAACTAATCCTTACTATTCCCTTCCGGGATAGGAATGATTCCAGACATGAGAGATAAGATTACTAAGAAAACCTTCAATCCTGCGGCTTCCATGGATGAAAGCAAGCAGGGCACAGCATATGTAGGGAAGCTGGAAGCTGACCAGCAATCAAAACTGGCTTACATAGAAACCTATGGATGCCAGATGAACTTCTCTGACACAGAGATTGTCGCTTCTGTATTGACAGATATGAAGTATGGCTTCACCCAAAAGGAGGAAGAAGCAGATCTGGTGTTTATCAATACCTGTAGCATACGTGAGAATGCGGAAGCTAAGGTGTGGAACAGACTGAAGACTTTTCGTAAGAAGAAGGCCAGGAATCCAGGATTGGTAGTGGGCGTGCTCGGCTGTATGGCAGAGCGTCTGAAGACCAAGTTACTTGATCAGGAAAAGTTGGTGGATTTAGTCGTAGGGCCGGATGCTTACAGGGACCTTCCCAAACTGATTTCGGAAGTGGAGGGTGGACAGAAGGCCGTTAACGTACTGCTATCCCGCGAAGAGACGTATGCCAATATTTCTCCGGTAAGGCTAAATTCTAATGGGGTTTCAGCCTTTGTAACCATCATGCGTGGATGCGATAATATGTGTAGCTTCTGCGTGGTGCCTTTCACCAGAGGAAGAGAAAGAAGCAGAGATCCCCATTCCATAGTAGCAGAGGTCGCAGAGCTAGCGGCTCAAGGATATAAGGAAGTTACTTTATTAGGCCAGAATGTAGACTCTTACAAATGGTCTCCGGATTCCAGCCTGAAAGGAAAAGCTCAGATAGAAAAGAAAGAACGCACTGGAGAGAAAATAGAAACCGTAACCTTTGCAGAATTACTCGAAAGAGTAGCCATGGTGGATAGCAGTGTGAGAGTTAGGTTCTCTACCTCTCATCCTAAGGATATCACAGATGATGTACTGCATACCATGGCCAGACATGATAACATCTGTAACTATATCCATCTTCCGGCTCAGTCAGGAAGTTCTCGAGTCCTGGATCTCATGAACAGAGGCTATACCCGTGAGTGGTATCTGGATAAGGTAAAACGCATCAGAGAAATTATGCCTGATTGTGCCATTTCTTCAGATATCATTACCGGATTCTGTACAGAGACGGATGAGGACCATCAGGAAACCCTGGAAGTGATGGAAGCTTCACGCTATACACATGCTTTCATGTTTGCCTACTCTGAGCGCCCCGGCACTATGGCCGCCAAAAAGATGGAAGATGATGTATCAGAAGAGGTGAAAAAGAAACGTCTTTCAGAAGTCATCCATCTACAGAACAGAATTTCTCAGGAACTCAATCAGCAAGATATAGGAAAAGTCTATCAGGTATTGATAGAAGGAGATTCCAAACGTTCTAAAGCAGATTTCTGCGGAAGAACGGATCATAATAAAATGACCGTTTTCCCTAAGATGGAAGGATTAACTCCTGGTGATTATGTCCAGGTGAAAATCCTCTCAGCTTCCAGTGCCACTTTAAAAGGAGAAATAGTAGAAACAGAAGTAGTACGCGCATAAGCTCAACACATGACCCTTACACAAATCAAACAACGTTACCAGATAGTGGGCAACTGCCGGGAAATCAATACGGCAGTGGAAATTGCTTTGCAGGTAGCCCCTACAGACGTAACGGTGCTTGTGTATGGGGAAAATGGAACGGGGAAAGAAGTATTTTCCCGCATCATTCATGATAACAGCAAGCGTAAGCATAAAAACTTTATCCCTATTAACACTGGGGCCATCCCTGAAGGAACCCTGGATTCAGAATTATTTGGGCATGAGAAAGGGGCCTTTACTTCTGCCATAGAAACCCGTAAGGGCTACTTTGAGGAGGTAGAAGGAGGAACCATTTTCCTGGATGAGATAGGAGAAATGCCGCTGGCTACTCAAGCCAGATTACTAAGATTACTTGAGAATGGAGAATACCTGAGAGTAGGCTCCAGTAAAATTCGTAGGTCGGACGTGAGGGTAGTTGCCGCTACCAATAGAGATCTACTGGAAATGATTAGAGGCGCCAGATTTAGAAAGGACCTTTATTTCAGATTGAATACGGTTTCCATCAAAGTTCCCCCCTTACGTGAAAGGGGAGATGACATAGAACTACTCTTTACCTACTTCGCTCATGAGTTTGGGGATAAGTACCAGAGAGACCCCATAGAATTACATCCTGATGCTATTCCGCTCTTGTATCAGTACAGATGGCCAGGGAATGTGAGAGAACTGAAGAATCTGGTGGAGAAGTTGACCCTGCTGATCAGAGGAAATATGGTCTCTCCTGAAGAGTTGCAGCAGAATCTGCTGATTAGAGACTCCTATGTGCCTACCGTCATTCCTTTGAATGGTAAAGAGGCTGACCCAACAGCAGGACCGGAAGGAAGAAAAGAGCTGGATATGCTTTATAAGCTGATTTATGACCTGGGGAAAGAAGTCTCGGACCTGAAGAAAGTAATCTTTCTGGGCATGCAGGGTAGGGAAGTGGAACCTACCAATGGTGTTCCTACTGCTACCGTAGCTCAGCCCTACCAGCAGGAATACATCACAAATGAATACGGGCAACCCATGCAACCCGTTAAAAAGTCTCAGCCACTTTTGGAAGAGTCCCTTTCTCTGGAAAAGAAAGAGAAGGAGCTAATCATAAAAGCGCTAAATAAGCACGGGAACAACAGGAAGAAGGCAGCTTCTGAACTAGGGATTTCTGAGCGTACGCTTTACCGCAAGATTAAGAATTACGACATAGATATGTAGAAGAGGCTGAAGCCTGAACTATATGAATAAGTTATCATCCATTTATAAACTTTGGTTGGGCCTGATACTGATCAGTTGTATGGTCAGTTGTACCACCACCTTCAACTTTACGGGAGTACCTGCCGGAGGAGATGATGGGCTGGAAACCATCGCCATTGACCTGTTTGGAAATCAGGCCCCTGTGGTAGTCCCTAACCTGGCACAAGAGTTTACTCAGCAATTACAGGATAGGTTCATAGGTCAG
>CAZLYS010000704.1:0-3158 GCA_964563415.1 uncultured Halomicronema sp. | reverse complement strand
CCGGCCAGTTCAACAGTTCAACAAGCACTTAGCTATTTCACAACTACTCTATTCAGCTGCCGGTTCAGACGACGTCGCTTGGCCTCATCGACATACCAACGGAGAATGTGAATCGTTTTGATGAGCTTGCCATACTCTTGCAATGACCGCATCAGCGGATGTTTGCGGGAAAAGCTTGAAGCTTTTGAACGATCAAAAACGCGATGACCCAACCGAGCTTTAGGGACCCTGCCAAGCGCAGCATCTCATCCCAGTCCTCCAAAATCCGGGTCTTTTGAATCAGGTCCGAGACATGGGCTTTGCGCTGGGGATAGGCGTCCATATTGATCGCCGCCGTCCGATAGAGTTTCTGATCCGCTAAGTCTCGAATCTGCGGCGAAAACCTTAACCCCAGCAGGTCACATAAGGCAAAAACGAGTTCTGTATAGCCTGCAGTGTCAGTCGTATACTCAACAATCGGTAGCTCCGTCTCATTATTGAGAATCTCGTCAAGCACATACGTGGCATCTCTGACAGTAGCGGGAATCGGCCTAGAACCGTACTGCGAGAACTGATCGCTGGTCCAACTGTAAAAGGGCACCCCTTTGCCGTAGCCGAAATAGCGGGTAATGGCTCGGGCTTGACGGATCTTGCCTTTGGCTGGAAACCGTTGGCCATCGGAAGACGACAAGATTCCCCCACCCCAGAGATGACTCAGTGATATGTCATAGTGGTATAGCAGAATTCGGAAGTCGGAGTTAAAAAGCGCAGCGGATGGTGGTTTCAGTCATCTGGAATGACCTGACCAAACTGCGGTTTACTATAATTCACCAACGCTTGATTGGCCGCCTGCAACGTCCCATCGCGAATATGCCAGGTGTTGACCCACGTTAAGCGGTGATAAGTTAATCCAGTGGCGGCCGCCATCGGCTGAAAATCAAGATTACACGCCTGCGCCAACAGGCAGGTATACAGATGTTGTGAGGCGGATGAATCTGGCACTGTTGATCGCGCTGGGTACTGCCACTTTGGCCATAGAATGCCAGGACATTAGGTTTCACCTGGAATTGCTCGGCAATGCACTCGACGACAGCCTGGGGCAACTGGTGCAAGTCTTCTGGAAAGAAGCCCAGATACCTTAAACCGCCCAATTGCAGACCAAACCCCAGCTGATTGTGGGGGCGTCGCAGTTGCTGAATGAGTTGTCGTTCATCGTCTGACAGCCAGAAGAACCGATCCAAATCGTCGGTGGCAACTTCAGCTGGGAATCGATTCAGACGAGCATGGTCGGCATCGGAGATAAAGCGGACAGGCATGGGTAGAGCATCAAAACGGCTCCACCATTCTTAGAGATGCTTAAAAGGCCTCTCAACTTGCCTGAAATAGACCTAGAGCGGTTGCTCAAAATGGCAACTACTAGCCGATAGAAAGCTTCTCAAACGGCTGTCCCATATACTTTTTGGGCGTTGCTTAAGTATCTCTAGTAAACCCATGAGTCTCACGAATTTAAGGGTTTTTAGCCACTTAACAAATGCCCAATGCAGGCCAAGTTGAGGCCAGGCAGTTTGTCGAGATGAGACTTATTTTGAGACTTCATGAATTCAGACAACCCCTGGCGCAGTCTAGCCAGACCTCGGCTCACTCTGCGGCTAAGGACTCGGATACTCAGCAGCCAACGTGCGTATCAATGAGATGCGCGTGTCGAGATAAGTGTGGAGGGTCTTGCGAACCGCTGCACTCACGTGGAGTTGCCGGGTTGTTTCTTGCAGGATTTTGCGCACGAGCATCGTTTCGTGAAGTTCTATGCGCTCTTGAGAGGGCAGTGCTTCGATCGTGGACCACAGCACCCGCAAGGTGGTGCTATCAGGAAGGGGGGTTAGCATGTGAATTTGTCCATGAAAAACCTTGACATTGTTACAATGCCAAGGCCCTTGAAAAGTAGGGAAGATGCTAAAACTGCTCTTCTTATAGTGACGACTCAAAGCTCGAGGAGACCTGACTCTGGGAGCCTATCATTCATATCACTGACGCGGACAAATGATGCCTCACCTTAGGAAAGCTCGAATCTTAGAGAGTCATCGAGATGAATTCATCTATTCGTATTTACACTATATCGAAAGATAGATGGTGGATGGGATTTCTTTGAAATTCTTGATTTTCCACATCAAGAGTGTTCATGCAGTACCCAATCAATTCCTGATAAGGATGATTAGAGGAGTCCTGAAACCAGTGTGATTACCATCTGCTCACCAGATAAACGACATTAACTCGGGCAGTATCGCTGTTTTCAGCTAAAGAATTAACTTTGGTTTCATTCCGATCCATTCCAGAAATTAAGCGCGTATTCTAGTAATCAAGAAGCGAAGCGCTTCGAGTTCAAATGATCGTTCAGTCCACGTTAAATAGGAGGTTTAATTATCGATTTAACGTCTGAAACATCATCTAAGGCAACAGCATCCAATCAGGTTTTTGATATTTCCTCTATTTAGTTATAGGGAGTTAAGCTTTCGGTTTGACGTGGCGTGAGGTCCCCGAAACGGCTCCATATAGGCCCAAGTAATGAAGGGAAATCACTCAACGAGACCGTTCTGGGTGCTGTTGTCATTTTAAATTCAGTACTTGTCAACAGCACCCAGAACGGTCTCGTTGAGTGATGTTGTCATTTTAAATTCAGTACTTGTCTGAAAGGTTATTATTCATCAGAAGATGAATAAAGCCCCCTTGTAAGGTTCAAAGTGTCGCGGGCCTGACGATAAGAACGGGTGACACATCATTGCAACTGCCCCCCAAACTTGATTAAGAGCACGCATGATAGAAGTAGAGGAGTGGCGTGTTATCCCTAACCCTGTCCGGAAGGAGTGCGACCATGAAACCTATCGCCCCATTACGTGATGACTGGCGGGATGGCCTCTTAGGTGTGATCGCTCTGCTGCTAACCCTGACGCTGTGGGCCATTATCTTTGCTCCGGCCGCAGTGTAAACATGCGCTCAAGACAGTCCTATCCCCCCCATTCAACCCAACCAAACCTCAAAAAAGCGTCTCTCCTTGGAGAGACGCTTTTCAAGTACTAACTCAAATCAGCTGAATGCAGAAGACTAACCGATGATTTCGGGAGCCTCAGCCGCCGCCAAGTCGAGGGGGAAGTTGTGAGCATTACGCTCGTGCATCACTTCCATAC
>CAZLYS010000703.1:0-3164 GCA_964563415.1 uncultured Halomicronema sp. | reverse complement strand
AATGAACAGCTCGGGTAAGCCTTGAGACGTGACTCGATTCACAGGACTCATCACCAGGCCATAGCCGTGGGTATACTTCAGGCGCTGATTTACCCAGGTTTGCGCCTCCACCGGCACCTGCGAATAGGCCATTTCTCGCGCCGCCAGCATCACCTGTCGATAGTCGCCATCCAGGGTATAGCGATCGACATCCACATCGCTAAAGCGGTAGTAAAGTCGAATTTCCTGGAGTTGATGATAGGTACTCAGCAGGGGGCGGTAGTCCCACAGCCGAATGTTGCGAATCGTCGCCTGGTTTTCCTGCAAAATCTGACGGTTGAGCTGGTTTTTAGCCGGATAAGGCTCCCGTTGCACCTGCTCTAAACCATAGGCGTGACGGGTGAAGTCAATGTTGTAGGCCACATAGGGCCGCTCTCTGTCTAACTCGTTGGGCTCAACGATGAAGGTTTGCTGAAACCAGGGGTAGACACTGATGACCAGAACACAGACGACAACATACAGCCCCATCCCATAAATGGGTAAGGCAAACCCGCGCCGCCAAATGGCCAGGATAAACAACCCGGCTAGCGCTAGCGTGATAAACGTCATGGCCCAGTAGGCTGATAGCCGAGCATTCACGTCGGTGTAACCGGCTCCGAAGACAACGCCTGCCGGTGAGTAGAGAAGCTCATAACGTTCGAGCCAGAAGCCGATGGCGATCAGAATGGCGATCGCCGCCAGTAGTAAGCTCACATGAGCTTTGATCTGACCGGTCAAGAGGTTCTTCCAATGT
Source organism: uncultured Halomicronema sp. (assembly GCA_964563415.1). Lineage (GTDB taxonomy): Bacteria > Cyanobacteriota > Cyanobacteriia > Phormidesmidales > Phormidesmidaceae > Halomicronema. The sequence goes on along the minus strand of CAZLYS010000703.1, from coordinate 2,392 downwards.
TCCTTTGGGGTGATAGCTCCCTTCAGACTGTAGACCCCTACTGATAAGACTAGACCCAAGACCACCAGGGTCAACAACCAGGTCTGGATGCCTTCGTATAGCGGTAGTTGAAAGAAATAAAAGCCAATGTCATGCTGATAGACCGGATCAGCGACACTGAAATCACTGGAATTCAGGAACTTTAAGACGGTTTCCCAGGCTGAGACGCTAGCCGTTGCTGACATTAAAGCAATTAGAGCAATGACGATAATGGCAACAGCGTGAGAAATTTTGAGGCTGGGTGTTCTCCACCCATTGCTTTCTAGAAAGCGAAAGGAGTGAGTGCGGGTGAGGCGCATCGCCAGCCGATAGTTGCCCCAGAGAAACAACGCATACAGGGCAAACGTCCCCAGCCAGACCAAAATTTGCCAGGTCAGCCTCGTCCAAAAGACGTCAACGAATCCAACTGCATCAAACCACCAGATCTCGGTGAGTAGATGAACCAGGCTTTTGGAAGCCACTAGGATTCCGGCAATGACAACAATCCAGAAAAAAATCGATGGGCGCTTCATGGAAAACCAAAGCTGGAACCGATAGGACAGCTTGTTAGAGAACCTCGTGTTAAGCCTAGGGAAAAAACTTGAGGAACTTGTGGGGAATTGCAGGTTTAACGAATGAAATCTGTTCGTAGAACAGTAAGTTTTATTTCAGAAAACCATACTTTTATTGCTGGAATAATCTTTTTTGATGGGAAGCACTAGACTGATAAATGAAAGTAGAAATGCGTACACGCCACTCGCATTTTCTGTAGCACTCAAATCGTAAAAACTATCCATAAGATTGATGGGTGTCAATGAAGCGCAGCAACTTCATTGAAAATGCTGAATTTTATGTCCGATTTGAGAAAGTAGATCACCGACCTTACTTCGCCAAATAGTTTGGTTGAAGATGACTTAGAAGCGTTTTGACAGGGGGCTTCTATGACAGACGAACAGCAAATATTGCTGGATATCTATCTTCAGGAATGCGAAAAGAAGAATTCAAGCCAAAAAAAGGAGATCTAAAATGTCAACTGAAATTGGTTTAAGTGAGTTTATTTCTAAAATAAAAGAAGACCTGAAACCCATACAGGAATCACCAATCTTTTTTTTGGAAAAGGCAGAGTTGGAAATTCATGTGACAGCTTCCAAAGAGGCTTCACTAGAAGGCGAAATCAAAGGAAAAGCCGATTTGAAGATTAATGTTTTAGGTTTCGACCTTCTCAAACTTGGTGAAGGAGAAGTTGGAGGGAAAGCATCTGGAAAATTGCAGCGACAAGATGTGCATACTATAAAAGCCATCCTTACTCCACTCCTTTCGAAAGAAGAAATGATGTCTACTTTGGGTGAAGAGGAATTGAATCAAATAAAAGAAGGCGTCAAAAGAAAGATAATGCGAGGAGATGAAGAAGAAGATCATCCTAGTTTAAGCGGAGAGAGATCAAAGAAAGAGAGTTCTCCCCAAAAGGTAATGCGCGGGTAAGGAAAGAGAGGAGCATCTAAAATGTCGCAGAAGAAGATTTTGATCCTAACAGCCAGTCCAGATAATGAGGCAAAGTTGCGTGCCGACAAAGAAATCGACGCAATCAAGGAACAACTAAAACGCTCTAGAAATCATGACGAATTTAAAATTTCGTTTGAACTAGCAGTCAATCCTGACGAGTTAATTCATATCTTAGAAGATGAAAAACCGACAATTGTTCATTTCTGTGGACATGCAAAAAAGAGAGGTTTGGTCTTTGAAAAGAATTCTGGAGAAGCGCAAACCGTGGATGCAGAAGCCCTAGTGAGCCTGTTTGAGAAATTCAAGAATCAAGTTAAATGTGTTCTCTTAAATGCTTGCTATACAGATAACCAAGCTCAAGCGATCAACCAACATATTCAATATGTAATTGGCATGACTGGGCAGGCAGAGGACACAGCAGCCATTAAATTTGCCACCAATTTTTATGCAGCTCTGATTTCAGGACGCTCCTATAAAGATGCTTTTGACTTTGGATGTATTGCGCTCGATCTAATAGGGATACAGGGGGATCTACTGCCAAAATTTCTAGAAAAAGGACAGCCTACCTCATTAGAGGCAGCATCAAACCCGCCAACGCCAATACACTACACGTCGGTAATTAATGCTTTCAAAGAGGGTGAAATTGTTCCTTTTCTTGGTTCGGGCATCAACTTATATGGCGGACACGAGTTGCGCCAAAGAATCAGTGACATCGAACTAGCGGATTACTTGGCAGAAGAGCTGGGATATAAAGATGTGGTGGGTTCTCCATGTCCGGTCTGCTCAGTTAGTACCGAGAAACTTCCATCGGGCTGTCCTGTCAAGGAAGCGTTGCTAAAAGGCTCAACTATAGCTTGCCCCCTTGCTAATG
>CAZLYS010000702.1:0-3165 GCA_964563415.1 uncultured Halomicronema sp. | reverse complement strand
TAATACCACTTTCATCAGAACTGAACTCAGTTTCATCATCCTTGTATTCAGTAAGCTTTTGTTCATATGGCACAGGTGTATCAAGGTCATTGAGTACAGCCGTCAATAGGTCTAATACTTCGTCACAGCATTTCATACAATCACCTTCTGGTTCTGGTTGTGGTGGTGGAATGATTTCGGATTCTGAGCAGTCAGTAGAGATGCTATAAACACCGAATGGCGGTCCATCAGGGTAAAAGTCAGCGACTTCAGTAAAGCCAAATTCGCTATTACCGGCTAATGCATAAACATTGAATTCGTATGGTGCATAAACTGATCTGACTTGTTGCTTAGCAAACTCTATTGCTTCAGAAGCGCTAGTCGTTCGACAATTAAAATCTTTGAAATAAACGTAATTAAAAACTCTTCTACTCTCTCTTTCTATATATCTATAAGTAATATTCTCGTTATATTGCCAAGTTAATTCACCACTATCTTTAGTAGAAGGATTATTACCAAAGCTTCTGACAGCAGACCATTGATTAGACGCTTGAGGCGTATCAAACCAGACTCGATCGTCATTACTAAAAGTGCTGCGTGTAATAACTCCAGGGGGATTCAGTCGTATATAGCCAGCAGGTAAAGCTTGGATGTCAGTTGCAAAGGATTGACGTTCAAATTCATTCCATGCAGTACCTGATTCTGTGGTAGGACTACCTATTACCTCGATTACTAATAGAGTTCGAGTAATTGCGATAAAAGCACAACTCATTACCACCCTTGTTCTACCGGGTCTAGTTGCAGCCTGAATGAATTGAAGCTCTAAGTCATCGTGTTCAGTTGGAACTAGTGGCTGTGGTTCAGCCTCAACACGTCTTTGCTTACATTCAGGCGTATCGATTCGTACGCAAACATTTCCAGGTACTTGAGTTATGCCGAATAGTGCCGGTGTGAATGTAGCGCAAATTTCACAGCCGTTACTGTAGCCGGTGATTTCATATGACAGAGGCTTCTTAATGTCGTCTAGGCTAATAAATTGATGCCCTGTCTCGTCAGTACAGTAAGGACTATTAGGCCAGCGTTCACAATCGAAAGGACTAGCAGGATCATTATTTTGAATGTAAACACCTGGTATAGGTGTCGGATTCATTCCTACCTGATTAGCCCTATCGGGTTGATAGATACCCGCTTTCTCAGCAGCATCAAATATGCTATTTACATCCACAACCACAGCCATCCCCCTTATGCTTTTCGCCTTCCCTGCGTTGATACTCGTCTAGCATTGCTTGAGATTTGCTAATCTCTGGTGGCGTCTCTAGGATTCGTTTTCTGAAATAGGTCTCAGGTCTAAAGGATTGTGGCTCATTAAAGAATTGAGTAGGGTATACAGGTTCCCTTGTCTCTTGTAGCTTCTCAGTTACATCAAGAATAAAGTCTCTGTCACCTTGGATTACTCGTTGCCTTTCTTCAATCAAAAACATTAGCCAAGTCCAATCAAAAGGAAATCAATAAACTACTATCAGTCCTGCTAATCTTGAGTTTCTATCATTCAAACTCAGTTATAGAAATCACTAAAGCTTGGTCGCTATTAGCGTAAATCTCTCCTAGATATAGGTTTGCAAGATTGATTTCATAGGCTGCATTAGGCGTTAATTTGATTCCCTCTACTCCTAGAATTGCAGCGCCCTGAAAGTTTACGTAAGCGTCACTTGTTCCAGTGTTCTGAATGATCAACCCTTTTCTAGCCGTATTAGCTTGAGCTATTGTTTGATTGATATTGGCTTGTGCATTAATGACGCCACTAGTAGCGGTAGATAATACAGAGTCATTCGTTAGCCTGATTTCTTCTCGAACTACACCAGATAGGATGAATCTGTCACCTGCTTGAGGAAATCCATAGCCAGCATCAATACACTGAATTCCTAGTGTGATTCCCTGACCTATTGCATAAGCTGGGTTATTAGTAAGGAAGCCTAATAGGTCAAGTATTTGGAATGGTTCAAAAGCCTTAAGGGATTGCCTAAATATAGGAAGCCATGTAACGCCATCGTCATCACTCAAGCAAAAATCAATTTCGTATCTAGGTGTTGCCCATTGATAATCCCTAAGCTTAGCCGCTTGAATGGAACGACTATCCTTTATTCCTAGTTCTGGTAATTGAGTGACTTCTAATGAGGTGATCTCTGAGCGAAGTCTTAAGTCAGTAATGAATCCAGTGTATTCACGATTATTGTTATTAGCCGATACTGAATATATGGGATGAACAGTATTAGCATTAGCTTCATTGAATTCAGCATTAGTGAATGACTTTAGTATCGTTACAGTTTGCTCTGCCATCTGTTTTCGAGTCTAGGGAACAAACGAGATTCTATACGTACTCCTGGAAAAAGTTTCTTCTTCCGCTATTTTTCTAGAAACCTGTTCATGAAAGTGTTTCTAGAAAAAAACAACAAAAGGACACCCTACCAAGCCATAAGGTGTCCTGAGCAGGTATCCACTTGTGCTGACTAAGGGACGATGTACCAGATACCACCGATCTTCCCTGAAGCCTTGAACCGTCCAAGTTTCCTCATTCGTCTAATTTGACTAGTTGAGTAATTAAGCCTCATGGCTAATTCGTTGACAGTGTAAACGGTACCTAATTTTGCTATTGATTCCTTACTCAAGGGTTCATCAATGAATGCTTTATTTAGATACCGCTTACTAGTGACCATTAGACTAATACACGACGACGTGGGCGATAGACTTTCAGGATTTTCATGCTGCCTAAACCAGCACCACGATCAACGTTTTTGTTAGGCAGATTGAGAATAGCGTCCTCTGCTTTCTCTGGATCACAGTAGAAGTCAAAGCTACGACGACGGTCGTTTTGCTGCTGGTTAGCACCTTGTCCACCCAGAACTTGACCCGTCATCACAGCTCGCAATTTGACCAGATACTTCTTAGCGTCTTGGTTATCAATTTGCAGTTCGCCATCGTCTACAGTGCCATCGCCAACCGTTTCAACGCCAGTTGCAGATTGAACGTTATTGTCACCGTAAAAGTACTTGGCACCAGAAAAGAAAATTCGATTATCGCCTACTCGAATAAAGTAATTACCTCGTTCAGTTCCCATGATTAAAACTCCAATGATTTGGGGTGACTAAAGGGGATTAATAGGGCAAATACTAATCCCCAAGGACGAAA
>CAZLYS010000701.1:0-3174 GCA_964563415.1 uncultured Halomicronema sp. | reverse complement strand
TTACGCCTGAAGATTCACCGGAGCGATGGGAGTCAGCACTACAAGGGTTAATGGCGATTCCTTTAGTTTCCTATGACTGGAACGTTGAGGAGTTCCCACTATTTGATGAGAACCGCATCAACTTAGGCGTGATTGCTCAAGACCTGGAAGCAATCAACCCTGACCTAGTAATCACTGACCCTGACGGCTATCTGCACGTAAATCTGAGCAATTGTGTCGTTCAGCTCGTTGCTGCCATCAAAGGTTTGAACGCGAGGATAGAGGCCCTGGAGTCATGACCAATATTGCACTGTTACTGGGCGTTTTAGTGAGTGCTTGCTCGCTCATCACCGGCATTGTGGGGGCGATCGCGTGGCACAGCTCGAAAGTGAAGAAGGAATACGCGGCGGAGCGGGACTTTAACCATCTGAAGAACAATTATCGGCAACTGGCCGAAAACATCGAGCAGCTTTGGCGACTGATGGATCATCAGTTTAAGGAGCAAGAGGAACGGCTCTCGAATGGTCAAAACGAGATTCTCAGAGAGCTAGCCAAGCTCAGCCGGGAACCTTAGAGGCGCTGAGACGGCGCGATCGCTACCGGAACTAAGCCAACAAAAAACCGCCCCGGTGAGTGAGGCGGTGTCAGGGGGAGCTGGAGCAACCTAGCCATTGTCATTACTGTCGCGCTGCATCAGGTAGTCAAGCACGCGGTCAATCTTGTCGAGTGCGGCCTGGGTGGTGCGCCGCCATTCCTGAAACTCTGCGCGATCGCTCGCTGAGCGTAGGGCCAAATCAGCCATGGTGCGTTCTAGCCGGGTCAGTTGTTCGGCATTTTGCTGGGCTAGGAGGACCGTATTTTGAATCACTTGCCCCGCACTGACGAGCAGGGCCTCAGCCCGGTCAAGGCGGTTTTCGATGTGGTCAAAGCGTTCTTCACTCATGGCGATCACTTCCTATCCATCCAATCGTAGTCTACGGTAGCCTTCTCACCCTTGTTTTTAGCGTCTTTGACAGCATTCTTCTCCATTTCCTCTAAGTAGGTTTGGTAAGCCTTGAATTCGGTGTTGGTATAGCGCTGCGAGATGGCATTGCCCCGGCTCCCAATGCGTAATCGTTCCGTGAGCCGTAGAAACATCTCGTCGGCAAAGGTCACGATCAGGGCAGAGAAGATGGGCAAAATCATCGACGGCCAGGTCCACGGCATCAGACCCACATCGTTAAACGCGCCAAAGTTCCACGCATTGGTGTAGATATCGAACAGGTACATCCCGCCAATGGTGAGGCGGAAGAAGTTTTCCCAGATGTCATTGCCGCCACTGACGCCGCCAAAGACATCAATTCCCAGACACTGCAGGGTGCCAACGGAAAACTGTACGGCCACAATCATCGCGGTGAACACCAAACACCAAAAAGTGGTGTAGCGTTCCATGGCCACTAAGCCTTCATAACTCGAATGCGCATCGATGATGAGCAGGGCCACAGCGGCAGAAAGACAGACCAGTGTAGCAGCATTAACCCGCAATTGTGAGGCTTTAGGCTTAGCAGGTGAGCTAGTTCGAGTCTCTTTTCTAGGAGTTGTGTGGCGATGTTTTTTACTCATTTCTAAGCTCCTTCGTAGCGATAGTAATCAAGCCGTCGAGCAAATTGGTCACGGCGAGTAACCGCTGCTTTGTACTTACTAGAATTGCCGGGTTTAGCCCCCCATAACAGATAGATAATCTCGTTACCTTTGGGTGAGAGACCATGCTTTTCCAACTGCTTTCGATAGTCGTCAAATTCAAACTCTTGCTCTGGCTGCAAGGGGTCATAAGGACCATAACGGTCGGTCGGAGGCCAGGTGCTGTCAGCGGCGCTAGGGGTCGAATTCGAGGTCGAATTCGAATCGAATTCCGCTGAATTCAGATCGAATTCAGGGTCGAATTCCCCTCGAATTCCGTGGGTTTGATTCGAGTCGGGGGCGAGGGCGGCTGACACCTCCCCCCGCAGCTCTGACAGTCGGGGCAGTCGCGGCAGGTCAGCCATGGGGTGATAGTCTGAGTTGGCTCGACTTTGACCTTTTCCGCGTAGGTAAAGCCAGACACAACCCCCAATCATGGCCACCATAAAAAACATGCTGGCCACCCCTTGAGCAACAGTGGGGTCAGCGTCAGATGAACTCGATACTAATGCTTTTGTGGGTTCTGGTTGGGGCGGTTGCTCAGTTGTTGAAGGCGAATCTATTTCACGATGATCGGGGGCAAATCGATGGGGTGGTTCATCTATCCATTTGCAGTAGCCATCATCATGCAAAATCCAACCGGGATTCGTTCGCGTTTCCGATTCAATGTCAGGAATTTCATTGACAAAGATGTACTGATCCGCGAGGTAATAGGTTTCGATGGGCTTTTGATTGAGGTAACCAGTCGCCCGCCAAGCGTGCTCACAAGGGGGGTAGGGCATAATTAACCTGTCCTTTAAACGGGGACAACCGCCAGGGGGGAGCTTGCGGCATTCCCTGGCGGCTTAAAACTTGAACGAAGATGCAGTTAGGCCGCGAGTTGGCCGGTCAGCGTGTCGAGGTAGAGAGTCAGATAGGCCTCTGACTCATCCAGAAGGTCACGGGCACAGCACAGGGGCTCATGGTCATGGTCGGGCAAAGCGGCAATGCCATCGCGGATCACCTGCACTTGATAGCGATAGGCCGCAACCAGGTTGGAGCGGCCCATCAGGGTGCTGATTTGGTCGGGTTGGGTTGGGTGGTCGGTCGGTAACATAGGGTTTGTCGATTAATAAACAGCAGCCCCGGCTCTGAGTCGTTACCTCAGAGCTGGGGCTTTTAATTGGTGGCGTAATCACCCTCAGATTCAGCAGCGATTGCCCCATCAGAGCTGAATTCCTCTGGGAAGAAATCACGGGCCAAGTCTTCAGCAGTGCACTTCAGGAGCTGACACAAACGCCAGAACTGGAGAGCGTTAAGGGTGGGCGTATATTCCCCTAGCTCCCATGACTGAACAGTCCTAGGAGCAACACCTAACGCATCAGCCACTTGACGCTGAGTCAGCTTTAAAGCTTTTCGTCGTTTCACGAAATTCACTCTTTTAGAACTCATTACACACAGTCCACTACACGAGGTGAACTGCGTGTTGCTATCAGCATAGCACGCAGTTCACCTCGTGTTCACAACTGCCCCGGAGATGGTTTGCCGACCTCGCCT
>CAZLYS010000700.1:0-3175 GCA_964563415.1 uncultured Halomicronema sp. | reverse complement strand
ATCCTTGAAAGTCGCAAGGAGCAAGGAACTATTCTAAAAGACACCTAAATTGATGCCCCTAAGTCATCAGTCAAACGACTGGAAATCTTGGTCTCAGAAGTTGGTGATCGCCGAAAGTTGCCACTCACAATCAATTCAGGCATTCTCTTCTAACTTAGCTGCTCGTATCGGAGCTATTATTTTTTAGTTAAAAAGAAGGGTTCAAAGTTCTCCGGAAATCACGAAAGAATCACGCTTCTTATAGAATCTTTTTGATTTCAAAATCAAAAAATAATGATTTGAGTCCCCATGTTAAGGGTAGAACGTGGCCCCACAGGGCAGTGGGTCGGCATCAGGGAGGAGCACGACGCCTTCAGCTTTACCCATGGAGGCTTCCTGAGCACGGATGCCACCAGCAAAATAGTGGCCCTGTTCGATCGCTGTCGGGACATCAGCCACTGCGTTTTCCTGGAGGAGTTTACCGTTATCCCAAGTTTCAGCCTGGGCTAGGCGGTCGAGGTTGGCTTCCATGCGATCTGCGATACGCAGCAAAACCTGCGATCGCTCAGTGATTGATGTCTCTCCCCATTAAGCATTAATTGAGAGGTGAAAACCCACCGAGTTGTCTTGGGTCAGCTTTTTTTAGCCCAATCACCCCTACGCTCAGACAGTACGATCACCAGGATGGACAGGGTGAAATCACCACTATAGACTCGGGCAACTTCATTGAAGTTGCCCGAAAAATCTTCCGTCTAGGAATTGGGCCTCAGAATCAGTCCAAAGTATTCATGATGGTTGACCGATGAAGCCATTGCTGAAGTAGTAATTACGGTGACTAGGAGTCGCGATCGTTGGGAACTGTCGACAGTCGTAGGAAGCTACGTCATACCCATAATTACCGTCGCAAAGGTAATCCCTTGCGCTGAATATGCTGAACTGTAGGCTGATGTCTCACAGTGGTTGTGGAGAGTGGTATCGGAGACAGTTTTTTGCTGACGAATACGGCAGGAGGCAAGGTTAACGAATGCTCATCCTTTATAACAAATAGCCTATGGAACATTAATGCTCCATAGGCTGATCAGATAACTAGGATGCCGAGCTTGCAACTCTCAACGACTAACAGGCTAGATAAAATCTCTAGTGTGTCTGCTTGACTAACGCCATGTTGCTAAGCGATCACTTCCCAACAAAGGATTATTCAGCTTCATCAGTATCATCAAGCTGAATCAAATGAATGTGTTTATAACCCAGCTTGATTTCAAACTCATCACCCGGCTTCAGCCCCATCTCATCTGTATAGGTTGAGCCGATGACAATCTGACCATTTTTGTGAACGCTGACACGATATGTCGGTTCACGACCGCGACCATCTTTACCTTTGTCTGGATCTAGCTGAATGCCTCGTGCTTCTAGCAAGGCATCATAGAATCCAGTTACATCGACTCGAATTTGGCCATCTTTTGTCGTAGTGTAATAGCCGCACTCTCGGGCCTTTTCACGTTTTGTTAGATGGGACAAATCCTTGACTTTTTGCAACAAGGCTTTGCCCGTTAGCGCATCTGTTTTTGTGCTTGCCATTAGTTAGGGAACCTCTTCGTAACAGTCATTACCACAGGATATGGATATATTGCAGTGGTTTTCTTTTACTGCATGTATTTAGGACTAGCGATCAGCTTCAGCAAACTTACTGGCCAAACCTAAAAAGACCTCTTGTCATTCATGTGGTGAATTACCTGCATTATATTCACTTTGATGAATGACATACAAATTAATTGTATTAGAAATTGTGTCATCTATGAAAGACTTGATAAGGATCATCAACCCTCCAATCGATTAGAGAATTATCGCGCGCTCTATTCCCCTGTCAAGAGGATGCGATGCCATAGATAGGGTATTTAAAGATGTCGTCGATAGCAAACTGTGCTTGGCAATTGACTTGAAAGACCACTAGCTGGAAGATATGTTTCAAGTTAGCCTTAAACATACACGCAGATTATCTATATTATGAAAGGCTATCAGTCTTAAGACAGTAGATACAGGCCGAAGGAATCAGTAAGGATTTTAGGACAGTAGGTCTAGACACTTATACTAATGGAGTTTTTTAGATCTAACTGCCAAATTGCGAGATAAATAGGCCGATCACGGCTAAAACATCAGGTGAAAGCAGGTTGAAATTGTCTCAAATCTATAAGTGAGCAGGCTTTTGCCCATAAGAAGAGGCAATATAGAAAGCTGACTTAAGCTTCTATTACCCTCGAAAGCTTATGGTAAATGCTTAAAGTTATCAGGGTACTACATCATGCTGTCTGAAAAATAATGCTAGTTTGGTTTATCCATTAAGACTATGACTTTAGGATTACTTCCTCAGCTGATTGACTTTAAGGATTAAGCTGTTGCTGTTAAAAGTTGGCCTTTTGGGTGCAGCGTCAGGGTTGACGCCTCAGCCCAGAGGTTTTTTTCAGCAGCCATTATCAGCCCCTGCCTGTAAAAAAGGACTGGCACTGGAGCAGTTAAGTGCTGGTATGACCGATACTTGAAGGTTGATAGTATGGCACTGCAACTATGAGTGAATTGTCTCTAGAAACCACGTTCAGAGACCTTGACTCAACTAAGATGGTCTTTAAGTAGGGGACAAAGGGCAGCGGCTAATCAATATTAGGTGGCCACTTAGTATCGAGGGCATTGAGTCATGAAATTACTCGATGATGAGAATATCCTAACGATGTGAAGTTAGCAATTGCTGACAGTTAGTTTGGTCGGACTGATTAGTCACAATGATGGATGATTCGTTCTCCTTTGGTCTAAAGTCAATGCTTCAGACAAATTCTATAAGTTCTCTATCTTGAGCAATGGGGACCTCTTAAACTTGTCGATGTCATTCTGAGCAGAGCGATCGCGAATCAGGCATCTCGTCTTGTCGGAATCGCTCAAGCCCTTGACCTACGATCCTGCTCTTGTATGGGCCGGATGTGGCAGCTAAATGATGGCAATGGTTCCTGGCACAATTGCGGCATAAATTTGTCCATTCATAATGATTGACAAGGGGCCGTGAGGGCAAGGGGGCAAGAACCTGTAAGAAGGATAATGACTTTTGCTATGCAGTACTAGTAACTGCGGCATTAACCATGTATGAGGCTCGACTGGATGATTATCTCCAGGTTTGGGAGTTTGTTCGGCTGCTCTTAGAGCGCGTTTA
>CAZLYS010000699.1:0-3179 GCA_964563415.1 uncultured Halomicronema sp. | reverse complement strand
GGGTGAAGTCTCCGCCGAACTGCTCTGGTCATCTCCCTCCGCAGTGGCGAGTAAGGTGACTGTGTCTAACACTTGAAGATCACGAATATAAGACTGGAGATCGGCAGGTACTCCGGTCAGATTATCGGTGGGGATTGTCGGAGTCGATTCATCAGAGCTCGCAGCGGCATCCGCTGCCCCCACTAACTGCGAGTTTCCCGCTTCTGACTGATTGGCACTCGCCGAGTCATCCTCACCGGTCTCAGTTGCCGTTGCTTCATCAGCTTCATCAGCGTTTTCGGCTGCTGTGGCCTCATCGTTGTTGGTAAACGGGGGCGACTCTTCTAATTGCGGATCGGCTTCTAGCGATTGCTGCACGTTGTCCCCAATAGAACTGCCCGCACACCCTGTCAGCAGTCCCAAGGTCACAAGACTCGCGATCGCCTGGATTACTTTGCCGTTCTTCATGCTCCTCATCCCCCATCAAAAGCCGCTATGCTGACCCTAGCTTTGTTATCACGCTAGCGCAGGATGGTACTCCCTTGAGGTGAGGCTTATGGCAGTAAAACCCATCATCATTGATTGTGATCCTGGGGTGGACGATGCCATTGCCCTGATGCTGGCGCTGCGATCACCGGAACTAGTGGTTCAGGCCATTACGGTGGTCGCGGGTAATGTGCCGTTGGCGCTGACCCAACGCAATGCCCGACAGCTTTGTGAACTGTTGGGTCGGGATGACGTGCCGATTTATGCGGGCTGCCCTCGTCCGTTAGTGCGATCGCTCATCACCGCCGAAGACATTCATGGCAAAACTGGTCTAGAGGGGGCGACGCTACCGGCCCCGTCTAGACCATTGCAGACCACCCATGCTGTCAACTTTTTGATTGACACCCTGCGAGCCACTCCGGAACCGTTGACCTTAGCCACCCTGGGTCCTTTGACTAACGTTGCAGTGGCATTGATTCAAGCGCCCGATATTGTCCAGGGCATTGAGCGGATTGTCATGATGGGCGGTGGCATTACCCAGGGCAACATCACCCCCTTTGCGGAATTCAATTTTTATGTCGACCCGCATGCGGCTCACGTCGTGTTTGATGCGGGGATTCCCATTACTTTGCTCAGTTTGGATGTCACCCATCAGGTGCTGACCACGCCCGCCCGGTTGGAGGCAATTCGCCAGATGGGCAATCCAGCGAGCGATGTCGCGGCAGCGGTGCTCAGCCATTACGGCAAAGCGGATGAGCAAAAACTCGGTACCGTCGGTGCGCCCCTCCATGACCCCTGTGTAATCGCCTATTTACTGCGCCCAGAGTTGTTTACCACTTACTATGGTCACGTCAAAGTGGAATTCAACAGTCCGCTAACTTTGGGCCAAACGGTGGTGAGTCAGGGGAGGGGGGATCAACTCCAGGTAACAATTGTGGATACGGTGGACGCGAACGGCGTTTATGAATTGCTGACAAAACGGTTAGGAAATCCCGAATCTTTCCCACCTGATTAAAACTGGGTTGATAAGATTGAGAAAACTTGAGTCTCAGTGCCCATGGTTTATACCACTGCAGAACTTCTCGACTTTCTCGATCAGGAATTACGGGCAGCTTGGCGCGGCGAACGCATGGTTTTATCCTCTGAAGAGCGCCTGAATCCGGTGGTAGCCAAAGCGATCGGCACAGAAAAACTCAGTAAAGTCTTTGCCGTTCAAGATTTTCGCGACCAGATTCACCACTATCAGCGAGAGCATAACGTGTCAGGGCTGGTCTGGCATACCTGTCGGTTCCAAGGGCGATCGCACCAATTTCCCGAATTGCATCCACAACTGATTGCCACCGAGGCCGACAAAGCCACACTACAAGCCGCTAAACAGAACGTGATCGAATTTTGGCGGTCCTCAATTGCTAACTTACGGCTGTGGCGATCGGGCGCGCCGCCAATGCCGTTAGAGCTATCAACGATTGAACGATGGATTGCCGAAGCCGAGTGGGCAGAAATCGATGCCACCCGTTCAGAACTGTACCTGCGACTGTGCTGGGGCGATCCTAAAGTTTGCCATTACGACTGGGCGCGTCCTGACTCTGGCTGTGAACGAATCATTGCAGCGATCGCCGAGCCCAGCGCAATCAAGGTATGATCGTAAAGCTGAAATTTTTCAATCCTTTTTTAGGGAATATTGGCTTGATTACCGTTTTTGGTGGACAGATAGGTCTATGCCGTTTGCTGTTGGTGTGATCGAAACTTATGGATTTCCAGCCATGTTGGCAGTGGCAGATGCCATGGTCAAGGCAGGCCGAGTCACAATTGTGAAATATGAACAGGCCGATAGCGGACGTCAGTTTGTCTGCATCCGAGGGCCAGTGTCTGAAGTCAATCGCGCCGTCGAAGCGGGACTAATCGTCGGTAGCGATTTACCTACTGAGGGGTGCGTTACGACCCACTACATCGTGCCTAACCCTCCCGAAAATCTGGAGGTAGTATTGCCAATTGACTTTACCGAAGCCTCTGAAGAATTCTGGATTGAAGAAATCCGGGGGAATCGTTTACCAGGGTTTTAATTCCGTAACCGACTCTTGATAAAGGTAAAGAATGTATCAGTGCGGGAAAAAGCCTCCCTCGCGATCGCGCTAGAGTTCACGAGACTCGTACAATGTTTTTTAAGTACAGGCTTAATTTTTAGGAGAAAGGCAATGCCTCAGGCAGTTGGCTCCCTTGAGACAAAAGGCTTTCCGCCTGTTTTGGCGGCGGCAGATGCAATGGTCAAAGCAGGGCGAGTAACCTTGGTTAACTATATTCGAGCCGGGAGTGCTCGGTTTTGCATCAACATTCGTGGTGATATTTCTGAGGTGAAAGCCGCGATGGAAGCAGGCGTTGCTGCAGCGGAAAACTCCCCAGGTGGCGTGCTCGAAACGTGGGTGATTATTCCCCGACCCCATGAAAACGTGGTTGCGGTATTGCCTATCGAATTTACTGACGATGTTCAAGGCTTCCGCCAAGCAGTTGAGCAGCCGATACTCCCAGGTTCTAACGGGGCACCAGGGCAGCGATAAGGTTCTTTCCCTATTGGGTTCTGACAGTCAAACGTAGCTCTGACCGTCTCGAAGTGATTTCGAGGCGGTTTCTTTAAAGCGGCAAAACCTGATTACTAATACCAGTTCCCCAGAATAGAGCTACCGATCGGAGTTGAGGGCACTGGGGGACAAGGGGAC
>CAZLYS010000698.1:0-3183 GCA_964563415.1 uncultured Halomicronema sp. | reverse complement strand
GAGGGGCGACTTTGGCGAAGGCAATCGCGAGCGCCACGACCTCAGAAGCGATCGATGAAATCCAGGCCGTGTTGCGTTCGGCCATTAATCAGACCGCCTCTGTCGCCACTAATAACCTTGTCTTGGAAGGCTATATGCGACTGAGGGGGTTGATTAAACGGGTGCCGCCGGACCTTTTACGGGTTTACTTTGGCCCTGAAAATGCCGATTTCATCCTCAATGAATGGGGGCTAGAAGGGTCTCCCACGCTTACCTTTGCCGGTGCGGTAGAAACCCAGATCGAGCGCATCGAGAGTGAAAAAATCAGAGCGTTCGTTGAGAACACCGTTGAGGAGTACATCGACAGCTTTATCGAGAGTGGCTACGTCATTGCCAACGAACTCGATACGGCCTATCAGCAATACAAAATGCAAGAAGGCCGCAAAGGACAGACGGCTTCGCGGGCGGTGACCATCATTCCCGACGTTCAAGCCCCTCACGAGCGCATCTATGTCGAGGGCACTGAGGCAGAGGTGAAAGAACGGACCCAGCAGGCCATCACGAATTTGCGCGTTTTGGGTAACCGCGATGTCGGGGAAATTGTGGGCCAACCCATCGGGGAATTCCTGAGGGCACAGCCCCATCGCCGCAAAGCCACGGTAGTTTTTAAGGAAGTTCCCGGCAGAGCGACTACGCGCCCCGATCTGACGCTGGCGAGGTATGCCAATTACATGATTCCGGACCTCGAGGAGGTGTTGACCTGGGCCGAGCTGAAATGGGCTGTCCGGCCTTACAACTGGGGAGAATGGCGCGCCACGGCCAACCTCGATAACGGGCGACAGATGGCTGTCTATGGGGGCACTGAGCTGGAAGCTGAGGAGAAGTTGCGCGACCTATTAACCCTTTCAACGGCTGAAATTGTCACCCTAACGATGAGTCAGGAAAAGGACCGTGATAGTCGCAAGAGAAAGCGCCTGACGCGCATGTATCCGTACCGATTAAAGCTGTTGGTCAGGCGCTTTGACCCGGATGGCAGTAGCTACATTGATGCGGACGGCAACGCCTTTACGGATAACAATTACACGATTCCTCTTTGGCCGGAAGAGGAGCCCCCAGAGTTCACCCAAACCAGTTTTGTCTAAAAAACCATGCCTGTCTCAAACCCGATTCGATTCGTCGACCTACTGGATACTGATGTGGCGTCCACCTCTGATATTGAGGAGCTGCAGACTCAGATCGACGCCCATAACCAAGCTCTGATCAGTGTGAATGCCGCACTGCAGAGCTTGGATAATCATGACCACGACTATGCAGCGGCAAACCATAGCCACAGCTATGCTGCCACTAACCATAACCACACGATTTCAAGGTTTGAGAGTCAACCTGGCAGGCATAGATTGAAAGTGAGGGGTAACGCCAATAGCAATTCTGAATATAACGTTCTCGATACTGATGGGCGCTGCAAATATCTCCACTGGTCGGGGGGGACTCGATTTGCCCTGATGGTCGACTCTACCTGGTTGTTTATCAATCCTGACCCTAGTGACAGGCGATTCAAGAAAAACATAGTTAATGAAGACTCTGAAGCTAGATGGGAGTCAGCACTAGAAGGACTGTCTAATATTCCCCTCGTTTCATATGATTGGGACACCGAAAACTATCCTATTTTTAGTGGAAGTAGAACGAATCTAGGCGTTATTGCTCAAGATTTACAGGTAATTAATCCTGATTTGGTTGATATTGACCCTGATGGCTACCTACATGTAAATCTCAGCAATTGCGTTATTCAATTGGTTGCCGCTATCAAGGGGTTAAATCAGAAAGTTGAAACCCTGGAATCCCGATTAGCGGAAGCTGAAATTTGAGCTGTTTCTAGTCATCAATTTAGGCATCAGAAAGGGCGAAACCCTTGCTAACATTACCCTGGAAGGATTCTAAATTTGTTGTCATCCGCTTCGAATTCCCCTGGGGGTATATTTTTGAATCAAAGCCCCGTAAGCTTTTGGGCTTACGGGGCTTTCTGTTTGGCTATTTTTTCTGAAGGGAAATCAACCACGGCACACTCTAAAAATGCTTGAATATCCTTAGGTTTTTAGCCCCTTATTTAGCCCCTTGGAATTTTCAGAGAAGCTGAGCCAAGTTAATGCTCGTTTGAAATCTGAACAGGTAAAGGTTCGGATTGAGGTAAAGGGATCAAGTTTGCTACTGAGAGCAACACTTCCCCCCAAGCCCGGTAGTAAGAAAACTAAGCCCTCGCAACAGGAGGTTTACATTGGGAAGCCCACTAATCTTGCAGGATTGAGGCAATCTGAGAAGCTGGCCCGGTTGCTGGGGGGGCAACTGGTAGCTGAGAGGTACTGGTAGCTGAGAGGTTTACTTGGGATGAGTGGCTAGGAGTCAGGTCAACTGGGGGGCGATCATGTGGTGAAGCGATCGCCCATTTCGAAAAATACTACTTGGGCCAAGGTGGTAAACAGGACACTTGGGAAGGGGACTACTGGAAAATCTATAAACGGCTTCCCAAAGACGCCACGATAACCCCTGATGTATTGACGGCCTTAACAGCAGAGACTACTCCAAACACCCGTACTCGTCAGCGCACCGTAATGGCCTTGGCCGCTCTCTCAAGGTTTGAAGGGATAGGTTGGAACGGCCAACACCTTAAAGGTGACTACAGCCCCAAAAATACAACCCCTCGAACGCTCCCCAATGACAAGGTGATATTAGAGCATCGTGAGGCGCTTGCTAACCCAGCCTGGCAATGGGTTTATGGCATGATGGCAACCTATGGCCTACGCAATCATGAGGTTTTTTTTCTGGATTTAGAGGCTTTCCCGATAGTGAAAGTCCTTGAGGACACGAAGACCGGATATCGAGAAGTGTGGCCCTGTTATCCTGAATGGTCTGCAGCATGGCAGTTGCATAATCGCCAGCTCCCACCCGTGAAGCTCGATCGCCCAAATCAGAAAATCGGTCACTCAGTTACCAAGTACCTGTCACCTAAGCTCCCATTTGCCCCTTATGACTTGCGCCATGCTTGGGCAGTCCGCACCTTACTGTTTGGCTGGCCTGTGGAGTTATCAGCGCGCCAGATGGGTCACAGTGTGGAGGTTCACACACGCACTTATCAACGTTGGATAACTCGCCAGCCTCAGTACAAGGACAAAAGTTTTAGAGCCTGATTAAATTCAGAACGCCGCAGGG
>CAZLYS010000697.1:0-3187 GCA_964563415.1 uncultured Halomicronema sp. | reverse complement strand
GAGAATCCCTCCAAGCGTGCGGGAATCCAACCCCCCGGAGAGCAGCAAACCATGTCTCTCGTTAGGGGCTGCGTGACGGGAAACGGCGCGATTCAAGGCCGCAAAAAGAATTTCAATCTGCTCTTCAAAGGTTAAGCTTGCATAGGCTCCCGCAGTTCCAGGCTCTGCTTCTGGTACTTGGTACTGTTGAATCTCTTGAGGCAACTGCGCTGGCTTTGCTACTAATAAGTGCCCTTCTTGCAAGCGAAGTACTGACTGCCACAGGGTTTGTCCTCCGACTAAGCCATTGGTTAACAAGATGCCGATCAGTCCGGTTGGATTCAGTTCCGCTGTAAAGCGAGGATGGTACTGAAAGAGTTCAGGACTAGAGCCAACCAGGGTGATTTGACCATCTGCGTAATAATAAATAGGGAAGGTTCCTAGTAAATCGGCCCCAACAACCAAGCCGCGATCGCGGTGATAAGTCACCGCACTGTAGTAACCATCAAAGGCTGGGTAGCGAGAATAATCATCTCCTGACCACAGGTCTCTTAATTGGCGAGCAGAGATGCGGGCAGAAGAATCCGGTGCGATCGCCTCGCCCCAGACGACTGCCATCCCCTCTGCATCATTAACGGCGCTAATGGGAGCTTGGGGATTGGCCGCCCAAATAATCGAGCAATCATCTGCTTGGCATTGTTGAACATTCAAACCCTCAACAGGGGCAATCCGAGACTCGATTGCTTGGATAAACTGCGACTGCCGATCTCGTTCGGCGTCAACAACAATCAAAAAATTGGGCATAGCAATTCATCTGAGTTTAGGGCTTGAGAACAGCGAACAGATAGATCGTCGCGTAGCAAAATCTACCGCTTGAGCAAACGGCGAATTTCCTGTCTCCAGGCTTCTGGCAACCGGCGATCGAGCTGATTAATCAAACGGTTCCGGCGAATGGTTGCCTCCATCGCTGCAACCCATTTCTCCTGTATGCCTTTGCGCCGAGCCAACTGACACAACAGCGTCATCTCATCCAAAGCAGTTCCCCGCAATCGCAGTCGTTTTATCTGCTCGTGGGCAACAGGATGGGGGAAACAAGCCGGTTGTTGCTCGCAGCCCAATGCCCGAAAGACCAAAATATTGCGAACGCATTTCTCGCAGCGGCAGCAATTCCGATCCTGCAACGGCCCCTGCCAGCACACCCGCAGGTTCTCCAACGCCTCTGGCCAGTCCAGCAAAGCTTCCATCTTGCCCAAGCGATCCCGTTCGGCCCCGTCGTGAATAATCTCCATACCTTGACTCGACAACAGCCGATCGGTCAGAGGCGTGGATCCCCAAGGGAACTTTAGGCGCTCGTAGCTGCGCCCGCTGGCAATCAGACCGACGCGAAATCGGCCCTGCAGTGCCAGAAAACAGGATGCGATCGCGCAACCAAACAGATCTTCCCAACCAATCTCAACCACCGTTCTCAAATTGGTTGCGAGCGGAACCAACTCCACTCCCAGACTGCCCAGCATCTTTTGGGCGCGGTGAAAGGCAGTCTCAAACGCCGTTGTTGCTTCCAGGGAAATATCAAACCCATGCACCATCATCCCGGCCACTAGCCTTTCTTGCCGCCGCCCTAACGATTGACGACAGTGCCGTGCCAAGGTGTAACAACTGTCGACTCCACCAGAAAATGTTGAAATTGCCAGTCGTTCGCCCTCCTGAAATCTGGTTAGCTCTTGCTCGCGCTCCGCTTGAATCGGGATCGGCTGATAGTAATGAGGTCGCCAACGATGCCAAATTCCCTGTAATGTCTCCAAATTTTTCAGCAGCGAAGGTGACACCTCTCCATGTACGGTAACCGCACTCGCGCGACGCATTGCCCAGAGCAACGTCCCCGCTACAAACGGATCGCTATTGGGTGAAAACCAAGACTGGCCATAACGGGGGAGCCGATACCAAAGGGTTTTGGCGGGAAAACCATCCAATTCAAGCCGCGCACTGAAGACAGCATCCGTCTCCGTCGCGCGCATCTCCTGCGGCCAAATATGCAGGATCGGCTTCATCGATTTTTCCCTGCCCAAAGCAATACTCCCAAAAGCAACAAATAGCGTTTGGTTTCGATAATCGGATCGCGTCCCAGAGAAATCCGATCCTGCGGTGGCAGCAATTGTGCGAAATAGTCCAAGTCAAAAACATCCGAGAGCTTGTCGCGATAGGCTTCCGCTTGACGACGAATCGCGCGAATTCCAGGGCGATTGATATCGTAGATGCGGTAGTAATAGCGTCGTTCGTACCCCAACTTTTTTTGAACCTTCTGCCAAACTATCTGAGCTTTGTAGAAGTAACTGAGTCGCTGACGCCACGGACTCGGATTTAAGAGAAGCGGTTCGTAGTAATTACGGTCAATCGGTACCTTCGCCAAAGCCGGGAACTTGGAGCGCAAAATCGCTTTCTGGGCCCGTCGTAGATCGGTTGTTGTGAAAGGCAGTTGAGATCCTAAAGCAAGGAAATCTTGCGAGAACGCTGGCAGGCGCGGCCACGATTGAAAACTCATTCGCCAGAGATACGTACTGTAACTTGAGAGATACCCATCGTAAATTTCCAGTTGCCAAGCTCTGCGCGACTCGACATCGGAATAGGACAGGTACTTCTGCTGCAGTTTTGCCTTGACTGCTTCCAGGTTGGCGCGGCCTTGAGGAACTAGCTGGAGAATCTCTGCCTCCGCAATCCCACCATCATGGTTGATGCGATTCAGTCCGCGTTCCAACGATGAGGTCTGTGGAGAGAACTGAGGCGGGTCGATGTAAGGCACTGAAGTGACATGGTCTACTAACAACCCGCAGGTGAAGTACTGGGGGAATGTTTTCAGATCGGTCAAAAATCCCCAGTGAGTTGTCAAAGAGTTCAGGCTGCTGGCGAGATGTTCCCAGGTAACAATAAACTCTGCTAGCGCTGGTTGCTGTGTTGGAGGAATGTCATAAGTTTGATGAGCGCAGTCAATGGCCTGGGCAACTTGGGTGGCGTAAAGATTCTCCATGTCGCTGGGTTTGCCTAGAGTCACTGCTCGTATGGGCGTACCCTGACGATGTAACATTCCCGCGGTGATGCGGGCATCAAACCCACCCGATAGCATCAGTCCGGTTTCATCTCCTGCAGGAATCAGTCGCTTAACTGATTGAGATAGCCCCTCATCCAGCAAATCAATTTGTTCGGAGAAACTGAG
>CAZLYS010000696.1:0-3188 GCA_964563415.1 uncultured Halomicronema sp. | reverse complement strand
TGATGATGGCGTTGTTGACCACGATGCCCACCAGCAGCACGGCCCCCACAATCACCGTGGCTCCGATCACCGTTTGAGTCACGAATAATCCCAAAATGCCGCCCGCCAGGGCTAGCGGTACGGTCAACATGATGACTAGCGGGTCAATCAGCGAGTTGTACTGTACCGCCATGACGGTGAACACGAGGAACGTTGCGAGGCCACCCAGGGTGAGCAGCGATCGCTGAATCGCTTGATTGGCTTCCGCACTGGAACTTGGTAGCACCGTCACCCCCTCGGGCAAATCGATACTCGCGAGGATGCGGTTCATTTCGTCCAATGCTTCACCTAAGGGAGCCCCCTCGGCGAGTCGTCCTTCAATGATGAACACCTGGCGCTGGTTGATGCGTTGAATTTCGGCGGGGGCTTGTCCGGGTTCAACCGAGGCGACATCCCCCAAGCGCACTGGTTGTCCTCCGGTGACAAACACCGGCAGTTGGCGGAGCTTTGACGGCGAGTCAATGGCCACATCAGGGAGCTGCAGGCGAATATCCACCAAACGCTCGTCCCGCTGTAGTTGGGTCGGGACAGAACCATCCACCAGGGTAGCTGCGGATAAGCCCAGATCAGCGGCTCGTTCCCAATCGGGACGGATCTGCACTTCTGGTTGAGGTGGATCGGCATCGGGGCTATAGCGAGCGAGCGTGGCTTGCTGATCAAAGACCTCCAGTACCTGTCGACCCGCTTGCTGCAGCAACGTGCGATCGGCACTTTGTAAAATCACGTCGACATCCGCACCGCGTACGGGGGAGTTGCTGGTGATCAAGCCGCGCACCGATCCGGGAAACAGCCGCAGGCGAATATCCACCAGGTTCAGGTCCGCTAATGCCTGGTTGGCCTGGCCGACAAACTGCCCGACAGGGGTGCCGGGTTGCAGCGAGATCGTACTTGTGCCCCGGAGGGCATTAGCACTGGTGATGCTGGCAAAGAGGAAGCCTCCCGAAGTGGTGAAAACATACTCGGCACCCGGTTGCGCGAGCAGTACTTCATCCACGGCGGCCATGACCTTGCGGTTATCGGCTAAGGGGGTACCGGGGGGAAATTGGGCAAATAGTCGAACCTGCCCCGTATCAATGGAGGGCAAGATCTCTTGGGGAATTTGCCCCACCATCAGCAGACTGCTGCTGCCCAAGACCAGAACGGCGATCGCCACCACCCCCAATCGCCGCCGGAGGACTCGCCTGAGTAAACGCTGATATTGTCGAGTCAACCCTTTGAGCCGCAGGTCAAATTGTTTCACCAGGGGCAAGTCTTGAACGCCACTGGCACCGGGCATCGCCAATAAACGTGCGGCGAGAGCGGGCACGATGGTTAAGGCCACCACGAGGGAAGCGGCGATCGCAAAGCTGATGGTCAGCACCAGTTCGTTGAACAACAGCGCGATAAAGCCACCGATCAGTAAGAACGGCAGCACGGATACCAAGTTGGTGGAGGTGGAGGCCAGCAACGCGGATTCCAACTGTTGGCTGCTCTGCTCTGCCTGGGCAATGATGGCGGTGGGTGATGGCGTCGCAGGCTCCCTGTTGCCATTACTACTGTGGCTGGAACTGTTGGGCTGGGCACTATTGCCGTTGCTAGCTTGGCGTCGAGACAAGGCCTCGGCCCCTTGGGCGATGTTTTCGAGCATCACAATGGAGTTATCCACCACGATACCGACGCCCAAGGCCAAGCCCCCCAGGCTAAACACATTGAGAGATAAACCAAACACCCCAATCAAAATAATCGCGGTGAGCGCCGCTAGGGGAATCGCCAAGACAATAATCAGCGTTTGCCGTAAGGAACCGAGAAAAAAGAACACGGCGATCGCGGCCAGCGTCGCGCCCGTCAGTCCAGCGATGGCCACATTGCGAATGGAGTTCTGAACAAAGACTGATTCGTCGAGGGTGACATTGAGGACGATATCTTCAGGAAACAGTCCCGCTGCTTGCAACTGGGCCATACGGCTTTTAACGATATCGACTACCGCAACCGTGTTGGCGTCGGGTTGCTTTTGCACACTCACCTTCACGGCGGGCTGTTGGTTGAGAGAGACATAAATCAGCTGCTCTGCAGTGCCGTCCACCACCTCGGCAAAGTCGCGCAAATAGACCTGCTGAGGCGGTTCGGTGCCCGCGATTTCAAAGGCCAAATTGCGAATCTCGTCCGCATTCTCAAAGCGTCCGGTAACGCGGGTCAGGGTTTCCGACTCAGTGCCTCGGATACGCCCGCCCGACGTGTCTTGGTTGCGGGCCTCCAGTGCTGTTAGCACCTCGGCTAGCCCCAAGCCCAGAGCCTGCAAACGGTTGGGATCAATATTGATTTGGACTTCTTCTTCTAATCCCCCGCTGACATCGACACTGGCGACACCGGGTAAGGTGGTGAGTTCACGGGCGAGTTCCTCTTCAGCAAAGATGCGGAGATCACTGCCTGGCAAAGATTCTGAGGTCAATGCCAGCTCGTAAACTGGCAATTGTGACGGATCAAATTTAAACAGTCGTGGCTCACCCACCGTATCCGGTAGCTCATCTCGCGAGCGGTTGAGGGTGGCAGTGGCGTCATTCAGCGCCTGATCAATATCACCTCCTGGCTCAAAGAACAGGTCAATGCTGATGCGCCCTTCCCGCGTTTGAGAAAAGATTTGCACCACCCCTTCGGTGGCGGCCAGCCCCTCCTCTAGAGGACGGGTGATCTCATCCACAGCCACCTCGGGCGAGACTCCGGGGGCATCTAACCGCATGCCGATGCGGGGATAGGTGATGGAGGGCAGCAGGTCAACGGGTAAACGGGTGATGAAAAAGAGACCCATGACGACCACCGCGATCGCCAACATCAAGACTGCAATATGTCGCCGAATCGCCAGGGCCGTAATGCTGTTGCGGGAAGGGGAGGTCATGGGGAGTGGGTGCGGTGGGTGGGGAGTAGGGTAGTGGGGAGGGGTGGTGGGGGGGGGGGGGGTGAGGGGGGGTGGGGGGGGGGGGTGGGGAGTAGGGTAGGGGGTGGCAGGGTAGCTGGGTGGAGGGGTGTGAGAGTGGGTGAGGTGACTGGAATGAGTGAGGTGACTTGATGCAGTGCAAAGGGGATAGGGTCGGGGGTAGGGGCGAGGCATTTTGTCATAGCGCTACCGTCTAGACCCATTAGTTACCGCTAAAACGTCTCGTCTTTACGTGAGT
>CAZLYS010000695.1:0-3197 GCA_964563415.1 uncultured Halomicronema sp. | reverse complement strand
CCAGAGGAGATTTGCCAAAACAGAGCATGGTGATATTGACAATCTTGGGTTATGTGTGATCGTCTTCGTGCTCGGTAGAGCAGAGGGCTTGCCGCAGGTCTGCCGGGATCTGGTCAAAGTTGTCGAGCAAAAAATCCATCAGGGCCAGATGGCGCAGGTCTACAGGAGTGGGGCGGCGATAGCTGCGACCTTTGCGAAACCAGCCCCGCACTGTCGAGACCGACCGGGAGCAGATCGCCGCCATGTCTTCTTGGCTCACCTGCCACTTGGCGTAAAAATGCTGGGGCGTCATGCCCAGTTGGCAGTAGCTGTACCGGTCAATCAAGTCTTGCTCGCGGGAGGAAAGCGGTCGGGGATTCATTGGGCAGCCTCCTTATTGAGGGGTTCGAGGTCATCTTCCCAGGCAACATCGGCTCTGACCCAAGCGGCACTGGGCGAACCCGGATCGAGCCAGATCAGGTAACACCATCGCCAACAGCGACTGTGGGGGGCGTAGCTGTAGAACCGGCCAATGACCAAACCCCAATCGGTCGCGTTGCCATGGAGAACCCAGCGAAGGCGATCACCATAGCCAAAACGAGGTACCTCAACCAACGGAAACGTTGCAGGTAGATCAGTTCTTTGGGGTGTGAGGTGAAGCTTGCCAAGCAGCCCACTGGGGTGGGCAAAGTCAGCCAAAAATTGCCGAGAGCCTTCTGGGGAAAGATTTGGTGCTTGACAGGTAGTAGCCCAAAACCTGCCAGAACCCGTGTCCTCATAACGCTCATGGCTAGAGGAAAACGCATTCGACATAAGGCAAAATCACTCCTTATGGAATTGGAGTCAGGATTCAATCCAAGGTGTTAGAGAGTTACTCTAGATTCAATATAGGCGGAATTCAATAATTCGGCAATTCGGCAAAACGAGAATTTTCGAGCGTCGGAAATTAGCCATAAGGCTGGGTAAGATTGTTTGGGAATCCCTTGGGCAAGTGTTAAGCAGATGAGATGGCCAAGAAAAAAAAGACCGAATTGCGCCTTTACATCACCCCCGGTTTGGATAAGTTGCTGAAGACGCTTTCGGGTCTTAGCGATCAACCGGTCAGCAGCATTGTTGAGGACACACTCCGAGAGAGTTTGCCCCACAAATATCAAGAACTTATGGATATCCACAATCTTGGCCTGCTCTTGGAGGATGAGGAGTAGGCTCCGGCAGCGGCAGGCATATCGCTCCAGGTGTTAGTCGGTGAGAAACAGCGATAGTGTTTCCACACCAAACACAACAATTTCCTTCAGATTTTCAGGATCTAGGGAATCCCCGATCTCAGCAGCGCTTGCTTCAGTCTCAAACTCACAGATTTGTTCTTGCATTCCATAGACCGCTTCCGCCTCCAGAATGTCGATGTGGGTAATCGGTATCAGCTGATCGGTCTCACCTGGTTCAGAGATCTTCAGAGCCAGGTAGCAGCCTTCCCGAAAGGTACTTTTCTTGAGTAAGTCCTGAACTCGTTTAGGCACACCGGAACGCCATGCCTCTGATTTGCTGTCATCGCATGAGAACGCCGTCAGTAAATGCCCTTGCCCTAAAGCCTCCATTAATTCTGTGGACAATGGCTGGGGGCTGTAGGTGGGGTGCGACCCAATATTTCTCCAGATCTCGTCTGAGCTCCTGCCAGGGTCTGAGATGGCGTTGGCTAAGCCCTACGTCAAAGTAGGCTGGGGCAATGCCGGTGATCTCCTGAATGTCTTGGTTCTTGAGCTGCAACTCTAGAACAGCTGCGTCGGGCAATTCAGGATGGGGGGAGGGCAGGCTCATGAGCCAGTCGCGATCTCGAAACAGGCGATCGTCCATCAGGTAGGTTTCAACTAGATCTTCCCACAGTTCTATGTCTGTTTCCTGGGGTGACTTCGGGATCCAAGGCAAACAGTCTAGATAGTTTTTTTGATCAAAAGCATCTTGTGCCTTGATTCTACAAACTTGAATGTCGGCTTCGGAAAGCTCACCGTGTTCGCTGCACTCATCACAAAGAACGTCCTCAACCATCTCGACCAATGCTAGGCCATGGAGACCATAGAAAAATAGGAGCACTTGTCGCCGCCAGAAGTACACACCTTCAAGGGAATCAGCAGACTCTATAGACGTCAGCTCTTTAGCTGTATCGATTTCCATAACAATGAGACCTTTAAGGTACTCAAATGGAATTGCTCCTGCTTCGGTAAGGATGGCATTTTGTCCACCGAGGGAAGCCAGCGGATCCATAATCGCTATGGCCGACTCACAGATCGCTGCCAGCTTTGCTTCGGTCGATAAGGCATCAAATCGCTCAGTAACATCGACATACTCAAAGGGACTGTCATAATTGAGTTCACGCAACTCGTCAAATTTCTCAAAGAAAGCCGCCACGAGATTGGCAAAGATCCACCGTTCGATTTTAATAGCATAGGGTTGCCCGTATTTAACTGGCCACATGGTCAGATTTCACCAAAGCGCCTACTTGAAGCATAAAGATAGAGCACGCTATCCGGCTTAAAATTAGCCGGAGGTATAAGACTTCATAACACTATTGTGGTTTGCAAATGGCTGCCTGCTGCCCCACAGCCTCTTTAAGGCGCTAAACTACGGTTTTGAAATTTGTATGGGAAAGTCGTGACTTACTTACCAAAACCCATAACTCCTTCGTCCCGAACGAAGTTCAGAAATCCTTCTATTGCCTACCTGTCGTCGATTATAGCGATTCTCAATAAGCTTTCCTACCACCGTCCTACCAAACCGTCGATTCTTCCTACCACTTTTTTCGCCTTGAGTGGGGCAACTTACAGGTGAGTAATCGCTGAAAGCTTTGAGCCGGAAACAGTTGCAGAGCACCAAGTGGAGACCTAGTCATGATTAATCTATGGAATAAGGTCTCTGGACAAGATATAGCAATCCGTGGATAGATCCGGTCAGTCAATGAAAGCTTGGTCAACAACTTGCCGAAAGGGTTTGCCAGGATGACTCGGCGTTGGTAACTGGCAAGTCTTCAGGATAAAAGCCTGCTGTTGCCATGAGCGTGCCATCGGGCTCTAGTACCCGAAAGTAGTAGCTGCCACGATAAAGCGTTCCCTCGGAGTGACCTGGATGACCTTGAGAGGGCTCGAAGGGAACTAGACAGTCTTCGCCAGCAACGCATAGGTTGGGCAGTAGCGTTTGTGAGACGGTTTCTAATTGGCCATTTGTGA
>CAZLYS010000694.1:0-3209 GCA_964563415.1 uncultured Halomicronema sp. | reverse complement strand
TACGTTAACCAACAAAAATACTAGTTAAACATAAGCTTCAACAAACACCATTAATGTGCATGCATTTCCAATCAACACCAAAAGCACTCTAATCGCTCGCCTACGAGTCACACTCGTGCAACACCTAAACGCCAAAAGGCAC
Source organism: uncultured Halomicronema sp. (assembly GCA_964563415.1). Taxonomy (GTDB): domain Bacteria; phylum Cyanobacteriota; class Cyanobacteriia; order Phormidesmidales; family Phormidesmidaceae; genus Halomicronema. The sequence goes on along the minus strand of CAZLYS010000694.1, from coordinate 3,067 downwards.
CTCACCAGCAAATAAAGCGATTACTCTTTGTCCATAGAGCCCATAGACAGGACGTATAGGAAACGGTAATTTACTAACGAAAGTAACAAGTTTGAATACAGCAGGCAATAAGAACAACCGTGTAATTGCCCAAGTGTCGAATAACTTCATGAGGCCCTCATAAATTCGTTTGTCATTATGAACTGAACATGAAGTTCTTTCATGAAACCTACCTAAAGTAGTGTCAGAGTTGTTCTATTTAGTCATGACTCGACAGAGTGCGATTAAATAAAGCTAGCTGCTGAAATAATTAGCAAGGTAAAGTTTGGATTCTGCCTTGCATTTGCCACATCTCCTGAAGTAGTTTCTCAAAGACTGCAGATTTATGCTTGAACCTCGACTCTTAGATCAAGGCTTTAACTGTCTATCATTCCTCTCAAATGAAGTCACGACCTTGAATAAGTCCTATATCTCTATGAGCAGGATTTGTTGATGCCATTCACCATTAAAAATCGAGAAAAACTCTCATCAGTTTGTATTAATGAAATCCACCAAAATTCGTCAGGTCAATAGCCATGAAAGTAGCTCTAGTACATGATTATCTAACGCAGAGAGGCGGCGCAGAGCGGGTTTTTGAACTCTTCTCTCAACATTTCCCCGATGCTGATATTTACACTTCCCTTTATGATCCTGAGCGGACTATTGAGCTAAGTTCCCGGAAAGTCAACACGACATTTCTACAGTCACTACCCAACGCTAGTCGATATTTCAGACTACTCGCTCCATTCTACTACTCAGCTTTTCGAGCTCTAGATTTACAGGATTACGACTTGATCATTAGTAGTAGTACAGGATTTGCTAAAGCGGTGCGTAAGCGACCAGATGCAAAACATATTTGCTTCTGTCATAACGTTCCAAGGTTTCTGTGGGACACTAAAACTTACTTGTCAGAATACAAGGAGTTTCAGACCTTTTATCCTGTCCTCGAAGTAATATTCAGCGCCCTCAGAAAAGCCGACTTATCTTACGCTCAAGGACCTGACCTATATGTCGCAAACTCAACGACCGTCGCGAAGCGCATTTCAAGGATATACGACAAGCCGGCAATTACCTTAAACTACCCAATTGATACAAGCAAATTTTCCTTTTCAGATCAAAAAGAAGATTTTTACTTGGCATCAGCTCGGCTTCTAAGCTATAAGCGAATTGACGTCATTGTGGAGGCTTTCAACCAGCTAGGATGGCATTTACTGGTTTCAGGCGATGGGCCAGAGCGTCAACGCTTGGAAAGTTTGGGTCGTGATAACGTTACTTTCCTAGGTTATGTCTCAGATTCAGAGCGCACCCAACTGCTAGCAAAAGCGAAGACAGTAATAGTCGCAGCCCTAGAAGATTACGGTTTGGTTCCAATCGAGGCAAATGCTAGTGGCACACCTGTTGTATCCTATGGTGCGGGCGGTGTTCTGGACACTCAGGTTCCTGGTATGACTGGTTTGTTCTTTAATGAGCAATCCCCCGCTTCACTTCAAGCAGCATTGCTTGAAGCTAAGGGGATCAAATGGAACTATGCTGAAATCCGAGACTATGCGCTGAGTAACTTCACAGAGGAAATATTCTTCAAAAGAATTGAGGAACTTATTGATCAAGTATGCAACAAAGACCGCGTTGCCTTGGTCTAGTTGAATATCATCGATTAGAGGAATTATGTTTGAGCGTGGTGTTGGTGAATCAAACGGATCAGAATTGGGTTACGGTCAACTCTTTTCAGTGCTCGTAAGGCGCCGCGTAATTCTCATAGGTGCTTTGTTGAGTTCTTTAGTCATCGCGGCGCTATTTTCCCTTAAGAAAGATGCAACCTATAGAAGTTCAATGCAGCTCTTGGTTGAGTCAAACTATAATCAGAATCCCCAGGTATTACGGGGCGGACCTGCAGATGGTCGAAATAACGAGCCAGCATTTTCTGATGTGGACTATGCGACCCAAGTTAGGCTTATGCAGAGTCCTATTCTTGTTGAAAGGGCTATGACAGTCCTGTTGCCAGAATATCCAGAAATTAATGTTGATGAAATTCGGAATGGGTTGGCTGTTAGTCGGGTTGTGGAAACTGAGGATGAAATTGACACGAAGATCCTTCAAGTAGACTTCACGAGCGAGGATCCAGGCAAGACTCGCCGCGTTCTTGAAGTTATGCAGGATGTCTACTCAGATTATATTCTTGAGCAACAGCAATTTCGGTTGCAAAATGGCTTAGCTTTTATTGATGAACAGCTACCCGAAGTTAGAGCCGATCTGGCAAGTGCTGAACGATCATTGAGACAGTTTCGTGAGCAGCAGATTGTTGTTGACCCAGAACAGCAAGCGGCCGAGATTGTTCAGGCTTTGAATGCAATTGCGGATCAACGTCGGGTTACTCAGGCTGAATTTCGTGATACACAGTCTCGTTTTGAGAATATTCAACAGCAGCTTGATCGTTCCCCTAGTAATGCTTTGCTCGCCTCGCGTTTGAGCCAGTCCCAGAGATTCCAAAATCTTCTTGGCGAGCTTCAAACAATACAGCTTGAGATTGCTCGACAGCGGGTGACTTATAACGATAACGCTCCGCCCGTTCGTAGTTTGCTTGATCAACTCGACAAACAAGAAGCCCTTTTACGGCAGGAGGCGTCAAAGGTTTTGGGCGCTTCAGCCCAAGGTCAGATTTCAAATATAGACTTTGTGGAAATGGCTCAGCTAGGGCAGACTGACTTAAATCTTGCGGGGCAATTGATTGATACTCAATCGGCTTTATTGGGTTTGAGTTCTCGTGACCAGAGTTTGGCTGACTCTGAAGCGAGGCTGAAGCAGCAGCTCAATCAGTTCCCGGAGTTAATCTCTGAGTACAATCGCCTGCAACCTGACATTACGACTAAGCAAGACACTCTACAGCAGCTTCTGACAGCTAGGCAAGAACTCGGCGTTGAAATCGCGCAGGGTGGGTACAACTGGCAGGTTGTTCAGGAGCCAGAGGATGGCTATCAAACAGGCCCAGATATCATTACAGATCTTATTTTGGGTGGCATTGCAGGACTGTTCCTCGGAGTTGTACTCGCGT
>CAZLYS010000693.1:0-3211 GCA_964563415.1 uncultured Halomicronema sp. | reverse complement strand
CAATCAAGGCATCGAGGCCAGCGACGGCAATCTGAAATCGCACGTCTTGAATGCCTTCTGCTTGGCAGCGCTCCAAATAGCCAAGGTCAATAACTAATCGCTTCACGATCGCGCGCACACGGCGGACATGAGCACTGGGCTCGGTGGTTGGGGCAAGGGTGACGGTTTCCATTTGGCAACATCTCCTAGGCAGTTACTTGCAGTTCAGAGCGACTGGAAATGAGCTGCACATTGTCAACGTGATGCACCGCTAGGCAGGGGCGCAGGGCGGCATCGGTGGTGGCGATCGCTTCCATGAGTCGGACGGCTTCGATACGGGCATTACAGCGAGCCACCACCACTCTCAGGCGATTGCGGGGGATGTACTGACTGAGCACCCATGGCATGGGCAGCTCTATCGCTTGGGGGTTAACCGGGTCCATAGCTTCTCCTTGAGTAAAGGCGACCGCGTCAATGGGTAACCGCGATCGCCGTTGACAGATAGACGGCGTCAGCTTGGAGCTGACAAACCTATATTTAACACACATGTTGCTTGTGTGTTACTCATGAGTTTCTTGTGGGTTAAAATTTATCTCAAGTGCTCACCCCTCTAAACCGTTGCTACGCACACGCGACAACGGCATAGAGAAAATGCAATAATCGAACGAGGTTTTATGAGACTGCTAACGACTGTGGCCGACACACGCGTTTACACTGCTGAGCTTGGAGATTTTCACTACCAGCGCTTTCTGCAATGGGCGATGGTGGAAAATCAAGCTAAGGGTGCGTTCTCAGCAAACATTGTGAAAGCGAGAGCTGCAGCCAATGAAACGCTTATCGATTCGGGCTTGGAGTTCTACGCAAATAAATATCACCTGACTGTCGAGGAGTTACAGCAGGCGATCGCGGACTTAGATGCCAAAGGCAAGAGCGTTTTGCAAATTCACCGGCATCTACAAGAGCAAGCCGACAAGATTGACGACAAGAGTTAAAGCTGACGGGTTTTGGTATTGAAACGCTAACTACCGCAAGTTAGTACCGCCATAGATGCATTGCCGATACTCCCAGCCATCGGCAATGCTCCAACCACTTCTGAAATAACGAATCGTGCCACCAAAACCCACCGTAACCTCATAGTCACCGGGAGGCACATACAACACCTCTTGAGGGCCGCGATCACAAAACCTTTCGGCTAGAGCATCATCGTCGGTGTAGGTGCAATCCCGACAGGGGCCAACGTCAAACGCGTAGTCCTGTTCAGCTCCCTTTAGCCCAATTCGCATGGGCTCAGGGCTACCGTTGGTAATCACAATCGGCGAGCGACCATCCGTCGCGACTTCTCGATAGGGTGACGGCGGTGGAAAGTTAGTCAGGTTTTCGCTCGATATCTCACCGCCACGGCTCGGCGTCCACACCGACACGCCAAAGTCCAGTTGCAAGACCGCCAACAATCCACCCACCGCACCCATCGCCCAAATCCACCGGGGCCACTGGCGCAACGGGGGGAGCGAACGGTTATACCAGCGGTTAGCCTCTCGCCACTTTTGCGGCGAGAACGTCAGTGAAGTGACTGCTCGCTTTGGCTTTGGAGTTCTTCGCGGTTGGTTAGATAAACAGTTTTGCAGGTCGTCATCTTGAGGGGATTTCATGACCGATCCTCCAGATTTCCTACCCCTGAGAATTCCCAATGCCCAAGAAGAAAACCAAAAACCACATTCAGCCATCCCTGTTTGATGAAACAGCGTTTGCCACCGGCGACCCGCCAGCAGCGCCGTTAGAGCTTGAACCCTTGGAACCCGGTGACGTGGTGCTAGTCGATGGCGATAAAGCCCGTGACTGGATTGTCGAGAGAAATATCGCCGAATTTGTTGCCATCTGGAATGACTCAGAACATGACGTCATTGAACGGCAGCGGCTTTTACGGGTTGGCAAAGCGCCCGATTTAGTTGAAGCCTATGCCAGCTTTTGGCTTACGAGACTGGTTAACACATTGGGCTATTGGTCGATGGTTGGGGGCCTGGGGCGACTGCAACCCAAAACCGCTTGCACTAAAGACCAGCTGCACATTGTGGGGATACAGTACAGCAATAGTACAGCCCGCTATTCTGAGGTTTGGCAATACTACGACAGTGATTTAGCGGCGGTGGAACCCTTGGTAGAACAGCTCTTGACTTGGTGCCGTGATGAAGAAGTACCAGCAGAGCAGGTGCTAGTTGCGCTTTACGATCGCTACTTTGAGGGTCGTGAGCCATGACCGGCGCTACCTGCCCCCATGAGTTGCCGGTGTGGGAATGGCGCACAGGTCATTTTTGCCGACTTGGGAGCGATTGCCGGTTTCCTGATTGCAAAGGATCTGTCACCTTCCCGATGCCGTCAAAACCGGCTGAAAAGCTGCCTGAAAATCGTTCCGACAGTCCTTTAAACTCGGGGGCTGCAGGCGATTTCCATAGTAAGAAAGAGGGGTTTAGCTATAGCAACTGGGTAACCAACCCAGATTTTTCCGACAGTTCCCGCCCTGTAAGGGTTTGGCAGACTGTGATCCCCTACGAATCGAAAGGGCGTGAGTATTTCCGGTATCAGTGGGGCATCGGGGGTGAACTGAAGGAAACGATTCACATTCCGGGCGGGTCACGATCTAATCCTGTGGCTTTAAAGCGGGCGCGGCAAGTGTGGGTGGGCATCAACAAGCAGGGCTGGACAGTGCAGCAGACTAAGGACTTCATTTCGCCGTGGCGATCGCTGCGGGCAAAATTGTGACTTGGCGCGATTAGCGCGATCGCACCTAATCATTTCAACTACCGACACGGGGATTTGCTGTTCTCTGACTCACTCGGCGATCACCAAAATCAGACAAAGTGCTGTGAGGCAATATCTGGTGCCCATTCACAACAATGAACAGTCAATTCTAAACACCATCGTTATTGGGTTCGATGCATTTGGGAACTGCAGTGAATAATTAGAATGCTCATACCCATTGCCGACAGACTGCCTTCATGGCTTGTACCACCTCTAAAATCACCTCTTCTCCCCCAAACCGAATCAGCCCTGGTCTGAGATTTGGCAGATCAGCAATAAAGGATGGGCGATTCTTAGCAGATAGAGCGTGAAGCAGCACTTGCCAAAATGCGTAGTCTTTATCCGGCCACTGGAGATAGTTTAGGTAACTGCTTAGCGTTGCGGCGCGGGATTTATCATCTTGCAGTTCCCGTGCCGCCTGCAGCGCTTCGGTGAA
>CAZLYS010000692.1:0-3218 GCA_964563415.1 uncultured Halomicronema sp. | reverse complement strand
TCAAATTCAGTCTCAGCTTTTTTCTTATCTATTTTTGTTCGTCGAACTCACGTATTACAGCTGGCTTTGGCCAATGCCTTAATGACAGAATCAGGTGGATGGGTTGGTTGCTGACCGCTTAATACTTGGCAATTTAGAGACGCGTGACGGAAACGTGGAAATACTCAATTCATCCGGGCAGTAGTGCCCAGATCTGTTTCCTGGGAACACTCTAGGCAGACAGCCGCCAGGCAGCACATTACATGTGGCAATCCGCGATCAACTACTTTCGGAATTTACGGACTTATCGTGATCTAAGTCCAGATGCTGGCATTCGTCGCAGCATCAATGTTCAACTCAGTAATCGACCATCTCTAACCCTAGGAGAATGGTCGGAATTGTTTCCTAGCCTGCGCAATGAACCGGTCTCGCACGAACTCCTTGCTTTTGTATACGACCAACTGCCGATATATTCCGGATTGGAAATTAGTAAAATTCGCCCTAGCGATCGCTTGATCGAAGACTTGCAGCTACCACTGGTGTGTTGGTTTGACTGGCCCCACCAACTCTGCTGTGATTTTTACGAAACGTTTCAAATTGATATTTCTGAAGAATTTGACGAATCCCTACTGGAAACCATGGGGGATCTCGTTTGGTTCCTAAATAAACACTTAAAGTCATCGGATTCGATCTCGTCAGGATAGCTGCGATCGCCCCAGTGAGCGTTAAAGTAGTTACAAACTCGTTCACTGACATTTACCGTTCGTCATGCCTAGAAGCCAGCGCAACGACAACTTTATTGATAAGACCTTTACGGTCATGGCCGACATGATTCTCAAAATGCTGCCGACGAAGCAAAGCGCGAAAGAAGCCTTTGCTTATTATCGAGACGGCATGTCAGCTCAGGCTGATGGAGAATATGCTGAGGCCATGGAGAACTACGAGGAAGCGTTAAGACTAGAGGAAGATCCCTACGACAAGAGCTTTGTGCTGTACAACATGGGGTTGATTCACGCCAGTAACGGTGAACATGAGACCGCGATGGGGCTCTATGAAGAGGCGTTGGAATTGAATCCTCGTCTATGCCAAGCCCTTAACAACATGGCTGTGATCTATCACTACAAGGGCGAAAAAGCGGAAGCCGCTGGGGATAACCAAGCTGCGAGTGAACTCTTTGACCAGGCAGCGACTTACTGGATGGAGGCCATCCGCATCGCCCCCAATAACTATATCGAAGCGCAAAACTGGCTGAAGAATACGGGCCGTATGAAGGTGGATACGTTTTTCTAGAATTCGGAGTTCGGAATTCCGAGTTCGGAGTTGAGAGTTTCGTGCAAATGCTATGAACCGCGAGCTAAGCACCAAGAACTAAGCGCTAAGAACTGAAATCCAAAAACTCACAATTCCACCCATACACCCACCTACCCTTATACTCATCCGTCCGCTTACTATGATTGATCTCGAACAAGTCCGCAAAGTTGCCCATCTCGCTCGTCTGGAATTAGAAGCGGGGGAAGAGGAACAGTTCACCACGCAGCTCAATGACATTTTGGATTATGTAGATCAGCTGAATGAATTAGAGACGGCTGACGTGCCGCCAACAACCCGCGCTATTGAGGTGAGCAATATCCATCGTCCTGACCAGTTGGAAACGTTTAGCGATCGCGAGAGTCTGCTCAGCAATGTCCCAGATCGCGAAGACGATTTCATCAAAGTTCCCAAGATCATGGAAGGCTAGGGGCAGGCATCATCTAGCCGTCAGATTCTTGTATTAAGCGGGTTGCAGTCCCTAGTCTGTTGAGCAAGTGCGGCGCAGTAATGCTTTTGCTCAAAGGTTTCTGGGGTGAATGAGAGACGCGCCTAAGCACGCAAAGCCGACTGCACTTTGGCCACCTGACGCGGAGCCTGCATCGCTTCAAAAATTTGTATCGCAGCGGCTAAGTGAGCTTGAGCAACTGTTGTGTTTTTAGATTCCTGGTGGGCGAGCCCGAGTTGAAAATGGGCCTCGGCCAGATCGCTCTGAGCCCCTAGATCTTCGAATAGTTCTAAGGCTATCTGAATGTTTTGCATCGCTGAGTCAAGGTTACTGAGTTGCCGCAGGAGTTGTCCCCAACCCAGCATTGCTTTTGCCTTAACTTGGACATAGTGACTCTCTTCTGCGAAGGCGATCGCCCGTTCATACAATTCCGTGGCTCGTTCCGCATTACCTAAATTTGTATAAGTTTGGGCCAACAGTTGAATGAAGAAGGCAAACCGTCCGGTGTATTCGGGTCGTGAGGTGTCGGCAATGGCTCGATAGGCTTGTTCTGCCAGTGTCGTTGCCAAGGCGCTTGGAGACTGATCAGGGCTGAGATGAGCAAGGTCGATTCGCTCATCTTGCAGACTGTGGGAAGCCACTAGAGCCAGACACAATTTGGCTTTGTCGGCCCAACTTTGATGAGCGGTGCCTTCAGCGGTGGTGATGACGGCTTGAAAATATTGGGCTGCTTCCGCGAGTTCCCACAGGTCAAGGTGATAGAGCCCCAAACTGAGCAAAGCATCGACTTCGATCATCCGCCAGCAATAGATCGCATGGGCGTCGGCAGCGTTACGTTTGGCACTTTCGAGGCCTTGACGAGCGATCGCTTGTGCTTGCTTCTGCAGAGAAGTCGCAGCGTGAATTCTACCTGCGATCCAATACACATCGGCGAGGATGTTTTGCAATTCGCTGGCCCGTTGGTCATCTGGTAGGTGGGGTAACACTGTGGGAATGGCGGCCATCATGGGTCGCAGCAGGCCCATGCGGTAAAGGGTGCTGCCCAAGGTGAGGTGCTGGCCCCACTGGTTATGACGGCTGTTCAGCAGGACTTCTGCAGCGGCGGCATAATCAGATATCGCTAAGGCGTGGTAATACGCTTCCAACGCTTGAGTGGCTTCTGCGATCGTCGTGATGGACTCCACGTGCTGCGTCCAAAATTGAATCGCTTCGGTGTGGGTGCGATGCCAATCAGGACTCTGCCGCAATCTTTCCAAGGCTTCGGCCTGCACAACGGGATGCAGCCAGTATTGGCCTTTGTGACTTTCTAGTAGAGATCGGTTGCGGAGAGAGGTGATGACCTGACGATGACGAGCCGGTTCGACATCCCACATCAGGGCTAGCAGGCTATCCGTCGGCACTCGCGGCACATCCTGATAACGAAACGTACCCAATCGGCAAAACAGTTGATAGGCATCGGCATCCAGATCTTTGAGGCGATTGA
>CAZLYS010000691.1:0-3219 GCA_964563415.1 uncultured Halomicronema sp. | reverse complement strand
CCTTTCTTTAAAGGCCAATCTCTCTGAGCTATACATTTCCAATGTAGGCAGAGGAGATTCTGTAAACATCTACTTCCCTACCCTGAATAAGAACCTGAAGACACGCATTAGCGCAGTAGGTCAGTCAATAGACCCAAATAACAGAACCTTCACCGTGGAAGTAAAGCTTCCTAATAATCCTGACTTCAAGGCAAACATGTTTGGCCAAATGGCGATTCAGGACAAAGCGCTTAAGAATCAGGTAGTTATCCCGATATCCATGGTACAGAAATCAGATGAAAGTGATTTTGTCTACACTGCTACTAAAGATGGGGAAGGTAAATGGAGAGCCAACAGGACTTCAGTGGCCACGGGCCTAAACTATAAGGATGAGATCGTAATAGAATCAGGACTTCAAAAAGGAGACTTCCTGATTACGGTAGGATTCCAGGATTTGAATGATGGTCAATTGTTAAACATCCAATCGGGACTGGCGGAGAGATAAGGAATGTTTAGCCGATCCGATTACCATTAAACCAACTCGACATGAAAAAAAGATCATTCAGAGAATTTGCCCCCTCCAGTTGGGCAATCGATAATCGAACGACGATCTTTCTGCTGGCCATCTTCGTGACCATTCTGGGACTGGCTACCTATAATGGCCTTCCCAAGGAAAACTTTCCCGAAGTAAAGTTCCCGGTTATATATGTCTCTACTCCCTACCCAGGTACTTCCGCTGCGGATATTGAAAACCTGGTAACACGGGAAATAGAGAAAGAAATCAAGGGAACAGAGGGGATCAAAAAGATCAACAGTACTTCCATCCAGGATTACTCCATGATTTTTGTGGAGTTTGAGACTGGAGTGGAGATGGAGGAAGCCAAGCAGGACATCAAGGATGCAGTAGACAGGGCAAAGGGAGAACTCCCCACGGACCTCCCGAATGAACCCAGCGTTACTGACATCAACTTCTCTGAAATACCAGTGATGTTCATCAACCTTTCAGGGAACTTCGATAATGTGACCCTGAAAAGGTATGCGGAAGACATACAAGATGAGCTGGAAAAGAGAAAGGAAGTCCTGAGAGCAGACATAGTAGGAACCCGAGAGCGTGAGATTCAGGTGAATGTGGATCTGTTTAAAATGCAGGCTAACCGTATCACCATGAATGACATTGAGCAGGCCATTTCTGGTGAGAATGTCATCATCTCAGGCGGTGAGCTGGACGTGAGCCAGCAGAAGATTGCCATCAGAGTAAACGGAGAATTTCAGGATGTTCGTGAGATTCAGAACCTTCTGATCCGTTCCGGGCAAGGGGATGTAGCTTATCTGAGAGAAATAGCAGATGTTAGAGATACCTTTGAGGACATAGAGAGTTATGCCCGCTATGAGGGTAACCCGGTGATCACCCTAAACGTGATCAAGAAAGCGGGAGAAAACCTGGTAATTGCGGCTGATGCCATCAAGGAGATTCTTGCAGAAATGCAGGAAAAGCAGTTCCCTGAAGGCTTAACCATTACCGTAACAGGAGACCAGTCTCTGCTGACCATAGGTATGCTGAATGAGCTGACCAATACCATTGTATTCGGCTTCATTCTGGTAACCCTGGTATTAATGTTCTTCATGGGGATTAGAGATGCCCTTTTCGTGGGACTAGCAGTACCGCTTTCCTCTTTCATTGCCTTCCTTTTCATTCCTTCACTAGGCTATTCTCTTAACATCATCGTGCTCTTCTCCTTTATTCTCGCCATGGGGATAGTGGTAGATAATGCGATTGTGGTGATTGAGAACACCTACCGGATATATATGGAGCAGGGACTTTCCATAGTAGATGCTGCCAAGAAGGCTGCTGGAGAAGTGATTGCGCCAGTATTCGCAGGGACCTTAACTACAGTTTGTCCGTTTTTGCCTCTGCTATTCTGGCCGGGACTAGTAGGAGAATTCATGAAATATTTACCCGTGATCCTGATCATCACCCTTTTTGCTTCACTTTTTGTGGCATATATCATTAACCCGGTATTCGCTGCTACCTTCATGAGAAAGGCAGGTGATCCTCAGGTAGCCAGGAAAAATGCCCTAATCTACGCAGGGATAGGTGTTTTCTTTGGACTTTTATTCCATTTACCCAATCCACTAATAATTATGGGATTGGGGTTAACGGTCATCACGGGTTCAATTATATTTATCATTGTCCTGTCCATATTTGTGAAGAAGAACCACCCTAGATCAGCAGCTAGATATTCTGTTATTTTCGGTGGGGGAGGAATTCTTACAGGTATTATCCTTATGCTGGATTCCATGCCAGCCATGGGGAACCTCCTTATCTTCATGGCTATTTTTGTGGTGCTATACCAGTATGCCATCATTCATTCAGTGAACTGGTTTCAGGAGAATGCTATTCCAGCTATGAAGAATGGCTATAAGAGTATCATTTCATGGTCCATTGCCAAAACCTGGCATAGCAATGTAGTTATATGGGGTTCCTTCGCCTTGGTGATCATCTCTTTCATGATCTTTGGGTCAAGAGACATCAGGTTTGTTCAGTTTCCAGATCCCGATCCCAACTTTGTGTATGTCTATAATGAGATGCCGGGAGGGACAGATATTCAAGCTACGGACTCTGTAACCAAAGAACTGGAGAAGAGAGTGTATGCCACTTTAGGGGATAATAATCCTTTGGTCAAGTCCATCATTTCTAATGTGGGCATAGGTGCTGGGGATGCAAACTCCTTTGACCAAGGCACCTCTCAACCTAATAAGGGGAGGGTGACCATAGAATTTGTCCCTGCCAAGGATAGAAAAGGAGCTTCTACCCAGAAAATTCTGGAAGACCTTAGAGAGAGTGTAAAAGACGTTTACGGAACCAAGGTTACCGTAGATAGAGAACCTACAGGCCCTCCGGGAGCTGCACCAGTAGAAGTTACCCTTAAGTCAGATGAGTTTGATGTACTCATGGCAGAGAGTTCAGATCTGTTCCAGTTCCTGGATTCTGTAAATATAGAAGGGATAGAGAAACTTAAATGGGATGCGGATGATAAGAAGCAGGAGTTTCTGATAAATATCAACAGTCAAAAGGCCTCGGAGCTTGGCATTAGTTCCGGTCAGATAGGGATGGCACTCAGAGGTGCAGTATTTGGAGCTGAAGCCGCCCAGTTTAGAGATATGGAAGATGAGTATCCCATTCAGGTAAGGCTGGCAAAGAAATATCGTAATGATATCAACAGCCTGATGAATATGGAC
>CAZLYS010000690.1:0-3222 GCA_964563415.1 uncultured Halomicronema sp. | reverse complement strand
CCACCTAAAGGCTCCAGCGATCCACCCCGTTCTAACCTAACTGCGATTGGCTATAGTGCTATCAGCACTAGACAACTGCGTATCATCAAGTAGCCAACTCGATTAGCAAAACCGATGACAGTAGTACCGCGACAAGAATTCTGAATAACTTACGCAAAAGCTTATTCGGCAGCGGTGTCTTCACCGTCTTCGTCGTCTTCTAGTTCATCTACCATGTTGGGGCTGATGAGGGTGATATCAAACTCATCTGGCGGCAAAGGATTGGTAGAATCACGCCTGAGCTGATAAAAGATGGCGCGCGCTTGTGGACCAAACACAATTTCATCCTCGTTTTTGAGGTCATGAGCGGGAACTTTGCGACCATTGATGAGCATGCCATTAGCGCTGGGCTTGCCCTTTAGATTGCCATCAACAATGCGATAGTAAAACGTATTATCGTCCTTGGGTAACTGCACCAAGGTGGCGTGATGCCGCGAGACAAACTGTGATGACAGACGAATATCGCACTTGGGATCTCGGCCAATAGAATACACGGAACCGTCCAGGATGATTTCACGACGGCCTTTACTGTCTTCAACGATAAAGATGTTACTGAGCTGAGATTCTGGAGCCATCCCGACGATTATTCCTTGCCGTGCTGAGTTGACAGTGGTACCACAGTTCTGCATGGCTGTGCCAATTAGATTCTGTAACAGTACCATCACATTTAGTCATCAGCTTACCTGGTTTGACGCAAAGTTATCCCCCCAGAAAGTACTGGGGTAGCTGTCTATTTCAAGAATGCCCCAAACTGCTTGCTGAGAACACCCTTCACCACATTCTTTTGCACCAGAATTTCGCAACGGTATCGGCCCATTAGCCCCCCCTGATGCAAGAAAACTTAAATTCTGTCGCTCGATACCAGCGGGCGACAGAGGGACGTCATCTGCCACAAGTCTTGTCTCCCACTTGACTCGCAAGCTTGCCATCGAATTATCGAGTTTGAGTCGCTAACTCGGCCTGTAGAAAGTCAATGAATTGACGAGCCGTTCGACCGGAGCGGCCATTGTGGCGCGTTGCCCACTGCAAAGCCCGCTGTTGCAAGGTTTCATCCTCGATCACGAGCTGTGCTTGAGTGGCCAGGTGACGTACGATCTTGAGATACGTCTTTTGATCGGGGGCTTCAAAGGTGAGGGTCAACCCAAAGCGATCGCTAAACGACAGCTTTTCCTGCACGGTGTCCCAAGACTGAAGTTCATCTTGATCGCTTGGGCGTGGGCGATCGGCAAAGTACTCTCGCACCAGATGTCGCCGATTTGACGTGGCATACACGACTACATTCTGTGCTCGAGCAGTGACGTTGCCCTCTAGTACTACCTTGAGCGCCTTAAACGCGTCGTCATCCTCTTCAAACGACAGATCATCCACAAAGATGATGAACTTTTGCGGTAAGTCTCGCACCCGTTCAACAATTGCAGGCAGCTCGGTCATCCCGGCCTTATCAACCTGAATGAGACGCAATCCGCGATCGCCATATTCATGCACCAACGCTTTGATCAGGGATGACTTACCGGAACCGCGGCTGCCATACAGCAAAACATGCAGCGCTGAATATCCGGCCAGCAAAAACTCCGTGTTTTGGATCAGACGTTGCCGAGGCTCATCATAGGCCGCTAGTTGCGTCAGCTGTGTCGGATCAGGATGGGGCACTCCGACCAGCCCTTCAGCTTGCCAGCGAAAGACATGATACTGACCGATCAACCCAATGCCCTGCTGACGGTAGTAGGTCGCCAGTTCTACCAATCCGGCTTGCCAGTCCGGCAGTGTCGGAAAAGAAACCACTGCCCAGGTTTCCATCTCTAGATGCCACACGACAGGTGTTTCGGGGACCTGGCAAACTGTTTGCACCCACTGGCTGAGCTGACTGCTCTGACACGAGTAGAGCCCTTGGAGACGGCGTAGATCACTCTGGGCCGCTTCTAACAAAGCTGGCGGCAATTCTTGGACGGGCAACCGTTGGGCCAATTGCGAAAAGGGATTTTCCGATCGCAAAATTTGCTGAATCAGGTGCCCCTGCCAGGTTTGCTGCTGTGCTGCTAAGGCCCTAAACCACAAACCGTAGGCCGTTAAACATTCTGCTGAGTCCCCACGACAGAGAGCATCCAACAGATTCAACCATGCTCGACTAATCGGTGTTTCTAAGACCGACTGGTACAACAATAGCCCCACTGACTGCTGCTGAAATCGCTGCACAGAGGCGATCGCGGTTGCCGCTAATCCACTCATGACTGATGACCCCGACTCCTTAGTCAAGTTAGCAAGCATAGCGCCCCTTGTACCGTCGTATTCACTAAATTATCTGTGGCCGACGAAACACTAATACACAACGGCGTCAGCACATACCATTCGTGGCAGACACAGGGTCGGGGGAGCAAGCGGTAGGAAAACCGGGGCGGGATAACGACTTGTGCTATAGCGGACTCGGCACCCTGCGTCCTTAAAGCTGATCTACCATACTGTAGCTATTGGGTAACGATGGCTCTCCCCAAACCGCTGTAAATTGAAAGGGCAAACGGAGATCCCGATTCGAGTGGAGACGATCGCGTCCATGCTGGCTTATATTCTTGCCATCGTCGTCGCCATTGGCAGCTTCAGTTTTTACATGGCGGCTTTTTTTGTACCTGAGATGCATCGCCGTCAGGATTTTTTCTGGAGCGGCCTGGGCATGTTTTATGCGGTCGTGCTGTGGTTTTGCGCTGGACGCTTAACTGGGGCAGTGCTGCTTGGCCAGTTAGTGAGTGTGGCTCTACTAGGGGGGCTCGGCTGGCACACCCTCGAATTGCGCCGTAGTCTCACCCCAGAACTGGTGCAGACCCCTGTCTCCTGGGACGACTTGCAAAGCCTGGTACAGGGGCTGCAACAGCAATTTCGAAAATACATACGGTTTGATGACGTGACGCGCCGTTTGCAGGCTGTTGGGCAGCAAATTAGTCTGGCGGTGACAAATTGGCGCGATCGCGCTGCCACGTCTTCAGCGGTCGAAGCATCGACCGAGGTGCCACCACTGAAGCGATCGCCTGCCTATGAATTTGAAACGGCGACCGGAGATGGTCAAGCTGTGCCCTCTGAGTTTGCTACGGTAGCTAGTCGTCAGTCATCAACTCTAGACTCAGTTGAAACTACTCCTACGGAAACGACTAATGAAGCAGCGGTAGATGCAGGAGAGCCTGCATCTACCGCTAC
>CAZLYS010000689.1:0-3229 GCA_964563415.1 uncultured Halomicronema sp. | reverse complement strand
TAAATGGGGCAAACATCAACGCTCATATGGACAGCACGACAATGCCGGAGGCAAACTGCCTCCGGCATGAACCCTTACTCCGCAGTTGAGTACCGTTTCTAGGTTTGCGGCAAGGTGGTCGTAGCTAGTGCCTCGGTGAGCTGGAACTTTTCGAGGATGGTATCGACCATTTGCGACGGGGTGAGCCCCAGCGTTGCCTTCGATTGATCAGGAGTGGCATGGTCAACCAAAACATCAGGAACACCCAGGCGTACGACCTTGGCAGCTACTTGGGCATCTAACAGGGCTTCCGCAACACCGCTACCAAAGCCACCAATAGTACAACCCTCTTCCATAGTGACGACGCGGCCAATTTGCTTAGCTAACGGCAAAATCAACTCGTCATCAATCGGTTTGGCAAAGCGAGCATTGATTACCGTGGCCTGTACCCCATGCTCACTTAGGATTTCTGCAGTCTGCATGGCGGGATACACCATGGAACCATAGCCCAAAATCAGGACGTCGTCACCGTGACGCAAGACTTCCGCTTTACCGATGGGCAGCGGTTCCCAACCTTCTTCCATGAGGGGGGCACCGACGCCATTGCCACGGGGGTAACGTACCGCGATCGGGCCCTTGGTGTACTCGATGCCGGTCACCATCATCCGCTGGAGTTCAGCTTCGTCTTTGGGGGCCATCAACACCATATTGGGAATCGATCGCAGATAAGCAATGTCATACATGCCTTGGTGGGTCGGCCCATCAGCACCGACAATGCCCGCCCGGTCAAGACAGAAAAAGACCGGTAGCTTTTGAATGCAGACATCGTGGATGATTTGGTCAAAAGCTCGCTGTAGGAAGGTCGAGTAGATGGCCGCGACAGGACGCATCCCTTCGGTGGCGAGACCAGCGGCGAGGGTCACGGCATGCTGTTCGGCAATGCCGACGTCGATGTACTGCTGTGGCAATTTTTTCGCCAGGATATCAAGCCCGGTGCCCGTGGCCATGGCGGCGGTAATGCCGACGACTTTCGGGTTATCTTCAGCGATTTTAGTCAGAGTGTTACCAAAGACCTTGGCATATTTCGGCGGCTTGGGCTTACTCGACGGCTTCGCCTTACCCGTGGCCAAGTCAAAAGGATTTTGAGCGTGATAGCCAACTTGATCTTCTTCTGCGATCGCGTAGCCTTTGCCTTTGACCGTGGCCACATGTACCAGCACTGGCCCTTCAATCTTGTGCGCTTCATTAAAAGTGTTAATGAGTTCGGCCAGATTGTGGCCATCCACTGGCCCCATGTAGGTGAAACCCAACTCTTCAAACACCGCCCCAACCTTAGGAACGGCCAATCGCTTCATGCCTTCTTTGACGCGACTGAGTTCCGGCGTGAGGGAGTCGCCCACAAATGGCAGATGCTTGAACTGTTCTTCCAAATTGTCGGTGAGGAACTGCATCGGTGGGCTGAGGCGCATCTTGTTCAAATAACGAGGAATAGCCCCCACATTCGGAGAAATCGACATTTCGTTATCATTCAACACCACCAAGAGACGGGTATTCGGCAGGTGCCCTGCATGGTTAATGGCTTCTAAAGCCATACCGCCAGTCAACGCGCCGTCGCCAATGATGGCCGCCACTTTATAGTCATCGCCCTGCAGGTCTCTGGCCAGGGCCATCCCCAAGGCCGCAGAGATACTCGTCGATGCGTGCCCTGCACCGAAATGGTCGAAAGGACTCTCAGAGAGTTTGAGATAACCCGCGACGCCATCTTTTTGGCGCAGGGTATGAAAGTCGTGATAGCGACCCGTAATGAGTTTGTGGGGATAGGCTTGGTGCCCCACATCCCAAGTCACTTTGTCATGGTCGAGATCGAGCGTCTGGTACAGTGCCAAGGTTAATTCGACGACTCCCAAACCGGGGCCTAAATGGCCGCCACTGGTGGAAACGGTTTCCAGATGCTTCTCTCGAATTTGTCGGGCAATTTGCTCAAGTTGATGAATCGACAAACCGTGAAGCTGGTTCGGGTGAGTTACGTCACTCAAATGCATAGCGAGATACCCTCAGGTTTACGTAGGTAACGTGTCAGCTATCTTCCACTGTAGAAGGTTAGGGCCGTCGCTCTCATTCCAAAACGGTCGGATTGTGGTGGAATAGGGAGGAGGCTTTTGATCCAGAAGACCTCAAAACATCGTAAATCAGCCTTGATTTTTGTTGACAGGGCTTATTAAAGCGTTAATCAACTGACAAAACCGTTCATCTTCTGTCATGACTCATTCTTCTCGGACTGTGCAATTTTTCCAGTGGCCCGTGATACCATTTCTCACCGGAGCACTGCTGTCAGCAGGTACCTTGCCTCTGATAGCAACGGCGGCGCAAGCCCAAGCGACGGATCAGAACTATGGTGCTTGTGCTGATGAGCTGTTAGCAGCTGGAGTCGCCGCCGACGCGGCCGCGATCGCCTGCTCCATGGCCTACCGCCCCACAGAAGTCTCGGGGTGTGTCGCCGGAGTGCTTGATGCGGCTGATGTGACACCCACTGAGGCGCTCTCAGCCTGTAGCCGCGATCGCCGCCCAGACGAAGTCGCCAGTTGTGTGACCACTATCCACGATGATTTAGTGGTCTCTAGCTCACAATCGGTGCTCGACCATTGTCACCGCACAATTTTGCCAGAGCGCTATGCAGCTTGCGTCACTGGCATTGCCGCTGAAGTCGGATATACCACTGAAGATTCCCTGGCTACCTGTATCGCGGCGGGGTATCGTCCCGAAAATGTTGCGCCAACTTATATTCCGATGAATTAACGCTGCAAACATTACGGCACAAAGGCTGAAATTCCTCTTTAGGAGGCATGCTGGCATCTTAAATGTCACCAGCATGCCTCCTGTTCTTTGTCTCTCTTGAGGTGAGTAGTCGTTCTTACCCATTGCAACGGGAGATTCTCCAAGCTACCCACGTTAGTTAGAAGCCCGCTGTAGCAAAAGGACACCGACTCCCAAAAATAAGGCAATCGGTAACCAAGCCGAGAGCACTGGTGACAAAACGCCGACTTCGCCCATGGCGTTACAGATAAAGGCGATGAGATAGTAACTAAAAATAATGACTACGCTGATGCCAAAACTCGTGGCCTTACCCGTGCGCTGAGGCCGGACCCCTAACGACGCCCCCACCAGCCCAAACACGACGCAGACAAACGGTAGCGAGTACTTTTGTTGAATCCGAATCGTAAACGTGCGGATTTCTTTTTCGTCTCCCGTT
>CAZLYS010000688.1:0-3231 GCA_964563415.1 uncultured Halomicronema sp. | reverse complement strand
GTATCGGTTGCGGGTGTTGCTGTTGCAGGCGTTTCCGTGCCTGGCGCATCATCGCCGAAGACGCCGTCTTCGCCAAACACGCCGTCGTCTCCGAACAGACCGTCATCGCCAAACACGCCGTCTTCACCGAACATATTGTCAGGCAAAGGGTCATCTATATCGATCGGTCCGATATCGATGCTGAAATCGAATTCGAAACCGCCAATGTTGAAGCCGCCCCGCGCTTCTTGCAGTTCAGGTTCGCTGAGCGGAACTTCATCAAGCATCAAAAAGTCAGAATGATCGCCTAACGACGCCGCCATGGCTTGAGCGGAAACACCGGTCGTGGCTAAGCCAATGACGCCTGCCGCTCCAAATTTAACTAGCTGTCGCATCCTAAGGGGTCTCCACCTCAGTGCTGATCGAAAAGCCCGAGAAAGACGGGCGAGTTTGTGTCAACGCAACAGATTGCAAGGACTCAACGTCCTTGGCTCGATCAAAAGGAGAAGACGGCGCCAAACGCCAATCTTCCGCCTTATTGAAATTTTCTTTCCCACGCATGACGTCAGAACGGATGAACAAAATCACCCCGTCCCAAATGCCTTCAAATTCTTTGCGCGTGAAGGAATGAACGCCAGTGGAAGGATCGCCGACCAGAACTGTCCTTTCGGTGATCCCTTTAATGACGACGAAATGCTTGTACCCTTTCACATCGATCAATGCGATGCCGGGCACGCCGATTTCCTGTATCCGGTCTAGAGTTAAGCGGAAGCCGTCAGCAAGCATGCCTGCTTCTTCGAGATATCTTTTCATCTCCAAAAGAGAAAAACCAAGCTCGCGGATGCGATCCTGGTCGCCGACCGCCCACATCGCTTGGAATGCATCAGTCTCGGAAATCTGCACATCGTAATGATGGGTCAAAAGCGTCGCCAATGCCGCGGATCCGCAGCTAAAATCATATTGCTGCCGTACGACCGTTTCGAATTTGCGATCGGCCATGCTTGTGACTTTGACGCGCGCATTCGCCCCGCCGCTCATTACAAACAGATCGCTCGCTATTGCAGGAGAAGAAACGCCTACGCTAAGCGAGACCAGCGCCGCGCAACCGAGCATTGCGCTGAAAAGCGATAGCCTTTTAGGAGTTTGTCTTCCTTGCTTCGAACGCACCAATGTTCCCCCAAGCAGCGTCATTAAAGCCCGCCGCCTTCATTCAAGAAAATATTCACATTGACATTGCTTTGGAAAATTACGCCGTTGCCGGTGTTGTTAAATACCGTCGTAATGCCGCCATTGTCGCTAACGACATTGCCGGAAATTTGTCCGGTTTCAGAATTTTCCGAAGAGACGCCGTTAACGACGCCGTCATTGCTGGCGAAGTTTACGCCGTAATCATCGATATCGATCGCCGTTTCAGCGCCGCCCGAAGCAGCGCTCATCGCGTTCTCATCCATTGGCGCGAATGCGCTGAAGATATCGCCTTCTTGTACTTGTTGGGTTTCGGTAGGCGCTAATAAAGGCGCTTCATCCGCCGCCGGCGCGGGAGCGTTCGCTAGAAAAGGCGCTGCGAATATGCCCCAAGCACTCATACCCATGTAAAACTCCATTCCCCAGACCAATTCGCCTTAGTTTGGCGGTCAGTCTCTCAACTAAAATATAGACGATTTCGCCGTCATTCGTAGCTTAATTCGCCGCAATGTTCCGTCATCGGACTATCTTAAGAAAGCTGGCGCGATCGCATTAAACATATAACGCCGTATGGGCGCTGCGAAAAAACTTCGCAGCGCCCCGTAGGCTTCGAACATTTAGCCTGCGCTTACTGCACAGGGTCCATGTTGACCGTACCAACATTCACGCTTTGTGAGTTCTGGAAAGTACCCACGCCGGTGTTGTTGTTGTTGATGTACATGCCATTATTGCCAGACACGTTCTGGTTATTGATGTTGCCCGTAGACACATCAATGTCCGCTCTGCGTCCAGCGAGACCGCCGAACCGCACGCCGGAGACGGAAGAGCTCAGTGAAGCATTGTTCAACTGAACATCGCCGATCGTCAGCGTGAAGGTCGTGTTGCCAGAGTCGTTCGTGGAGTTGTTCGACTGATCGATATTGACCGAGCTGTTGTCATTGGCTTGGGCTGCGCCGTCGCCAGTGTTGTTCGCTTGATCGTCGATCGCGGTCGCGCCGTTATTTGCGGCGTTTTCTCCAGCGTTCACTGAGTTGTCAGAGCTGTCAGAGTTATCAGAGCTATCTGAATTGTCTGAGTTGTCTGAGTTGTCAGTGTTGATCTGACCGCTGTCGTTTGCAACGGCGGCGCCATTGTCAGCAGCATTGTTTTGGCTGTTGTCGCTGTTATCGCTGCTGTCGCTGTTGTCATTGAACGAATCGCTGATGTCGACGTCCAACGCATCATTGTCTGATCCGTCGCCGTCAATATCCAAGCCGTCATCGTCGCTGGCGGAGTTGCCGCTGTCGGCGATATCGACATTCGCGCTCGTATTCGTTTGGGTCGAACCGCCGCTCGCGGAGTTCGAGCCGTCGCTCGCCGTATTCGACTCTTCGTTGTTGCCGTTGCCCTCAATGTTGAGGTCAAGGTTGCCAGAGTCGTTCGTCGAGTTGTCCGAATTATCCGAATTGTCGGTATTGATCGAGTTATCCGAATTATTCCCAATATCGGCGTCTACAACATCGCTATCGTCGCCTGTGAAAGCGGAGTTGCCATCCGTGGAGTTGTCCGAATTGTTAGAGTTGTCGGACACGGAGCTATTGTCGTTGGCTTGAACGCCGTCAGCGTTGTTCGCTTGATCGTCAATAGCCGTACCGCCGTTGTTAGCAGCATTCTCACCGCCATTTGCAGAGTTGTTAGAATTGTCAGTCTGCGAATTGTCATTGGCGTTGTTTTGCGCGTCGAGATCAAGAACGTCGCTATCGCCGCCCGTAAACGCGTCCAAGGTGGACGAGTTGTCGGAGTTGTTGGAGTTGTCCGAGTTATTGGAATTGTCAGAGTTGTTATTGCCGTTGTTCTGAGCATCCAAATCAAGGACATCGCTGTCTGCACCGGTGAAGGCAGCGTTATCATCCGTAGAGTTGTCGGAATTATTCGAATTATCGGTGTTGGTCGAGTTATCCGAATTATTCGCTACATCGGCGTCCAGCACGTCGCTATCGCCGCCCGTAAACGCATCCAGATCGTTATTTCCGGAATTGTTCGTCGAGCTGTTGTTATTGCTGCCCGTCGTTTGGCTGCCTGGCCCGC
>CAZLYS010000687.1:0-3236 GCA_964563415.1 uncultured Halomicronema sp. | reverse complement strand
AGAGCCAACCATCGACAAAAGTTAGACTACAGAATAGTCCACTTAAGATGACGTAGATCCAGAATCCATTAAGGTCATTACCGTGACGGAATTGGAGGCTGCAGCGATCGCTGTAATCCACTCAGGCTCACTTCAGCGATCAGCGCTAATAACGCCACGGGCACCGCCCCTACCAACAAAATCGCCGGATCGTAAGCCGCAAACCCTAATACGATGAAGTCGCCCAACCCTCCGGCACCGACGAATGCGGCTAACGTGGCGCTGGCAATCACCTCTACGGTGGCAGTTTTAATGCCCGCAATAATCACCGGCAGCGCCAGCGGAACTTCCACCTGACGCAGAATTTGTGGATTAGACATCCCCATGCCGATCGCGGCTTCTCGAATGGCTGGATCAATTGTGCGAAAGGCGACGTCGGTGCTGATCAGAATTGGCGGCATCGCTAGCAGAGTGAGCGCGATCGCGGCGGAGGCAAAGCTCAGCCCCAACACCGGAATGGCCAAGAACAATATCGCCAAGCTAGGAATGACCCGCAACGCATTAAATCCGTTAATCACCACCGTCGAGACCGTTTTAGAGCGCGCACTCCATAAGCCCAAGGGCAGCCCCACGACAATACCAATCAGTAGCGGCACCGCCACCAATAGCAAATGCTGCTGCAGCGCCGCAACAAATTCATCCCCATTGCCGAGGGCATATTCCCAAGCTTGTTGCCACATCGCGATCGCTCTCGGGTAACTTTCAGACTGGTCTGTATTAATTACTCAGATTGTACGGTAGCCCCTTTGGGCAAGTGAGAACTCAATCTAGCTACACGAATGATTAGGGATTAACGCAAAATACCCGCCATCGACTTATCCACTCGCCGACAGCTTTAAACGGTTGCTTTATTGATCTGCCAATTCTTTAACTGCCAGATGACGCCGTGCCGTTGTTATCCACCTTGGTTGATTTCGCAGACGATCGCGAAGTGGCTCTAGACTTTGTGGACTTGCCAGAAGCCGTCGATTTTGATGAGCGAGCTTTCTGAGTTGTCCGTCGGGATGGGGACTTCCCTTTAGTGGTCGCTGTTTTGGCTGTGCCTTTTGAGGCGGCTTTTTGAGTGGCAGCTTTGGCAGCCGGGGCAGACGACTGGATGCCCGGCTCTAGCAACACCAGCCGTAGGGCTTGCCGATTTTTGGCATCTAAGCAATAGGCTTGATGCGTTTGCCAACGTTCCCAAGCACGATGACGACTATTTACCAGCAGTGATTTTAGGGTTGGCAGCTGCACCGGCCAGTTGGGCAGAGTCTTTGTCAAAAAAGTTTCTAGCACCAAGCTGTCTTGCAAGGTGCCTAAAACATCCTGCAGATCAGCAAACCTTTCTAGGTCGGCATTGAGGCGATCGCCATAATGCTCTGAGACAAATTTCAATTGATACCGCACCCGCTTTACTTGCTTACGCAGACGATGCAAAGTGCAGCTTGGATCGGCCACGATCGCCTCAACCGTCTCAGGGCTGAGGCAAGCATCCGGCTTAAAAGCGCCTCGAATGACTTTAGTGCCTAGCAACCAACCCGGATGCAGCCAGAGCTGACTCATTAGCGGCAACATCAGATCAGGCAACACCGTACCGATGCTCAGGCGAGCGGTAGCGTTGCAATCAGGCGCAGCAGTCCACTTATGTAAGGTCGTCTTGAGAGTACTGTAACGCTTGCCTTTCAGCTCTTTTTTAACCCGTTTGTGAGCTTGTTTTTGTCGCTTGGCCAAACGACTTAACACAGTTTCTAGAATGGCGCGCTCAGTACCCGGCAAATCAGGGGCAAATTGCTCTCGTAAGGTTATCCCAATGACGTCCAGATCCCGCTGCTTGCCTAGCTGTCTGGCGACTTTAGCTACCTGCGCTTCTTGAGCCCCCTTAGGCAATTGCAAGCTGGGCGCAAATACCTGCATCGCTGTCCGCAAACGCCGCAACTGTACTCGCATCTGATGCAAATCTTCGGGGTCAGTATTCTTCGCCACCGCTTTTTCGTACTTTTCCGCCTTCTGCATACAGGCTTCTAAAGATTCAACGGCAAGTACGCCAACGGTTGATTTCATTGTGGTTTTCATGAAAATGCGTACCTCCCAATTGACTAGCAACAGCGCATCCATCAGCTTCAAGCCCCAAGATGCCTAGGGTTTGCCCATCAACAGCCCCTAGAAACCACATGAGATAGGCCTTACCTGCCCAGCTAACCATGGCAGCCTCTTAGAATGAAATCAGCCCTCTTTAACCTCCTAACTTTAATCTAGCTTTGGTGTTGATTGATTTGGTCTTTCCCGTGGGCAGCAGCAGGTCAATCTAGATAGAGGTGGCTGCGATCGCTCTCATACCCAACATCAAAAGCCCCTAGTTAAGGCCCTAAACGCCTGGTTTCTCTAGGAAAACGAGTTTGTGGCAGTCTGCATTTACTATTCCGATTGTCAGTTATGCCTTAGCACACACCACCGATACAGATACTATGATTTAACAATTGATTTAGCTCTGGTAGGTGAGGTCGTCGGTTTGAGTTCAGTATTGCGTCTCCCAAAGCCAACCCGGTCAAAGCGATCGCAAACGACCCAGCAAACTTGGGGGCTGGTGTTGGTATTTTTTCTGTTGGGTTTAGCCTTGAGGGTGGCCCGCCTAGACCTCAAAACCGCCTGGATGGATGAGGTCAGCACCGTTATTTTTAGCCTGGGGAATAGCAGTTTCCTGTTGCCGATTGATCAAATCGTCGATCTCGATGGACTGTTGCAACCCATTCGGGCCAATGCTGCGGCTACGCCGATGGATTCGGCGCGATTTTTGTTGCAAGAAAATAACCATCCGCCGCTGTACTTTATGCTGGCCCATGTCTGGATGGATCTTTTTTCCACCGATGGGGTGACGGCATCCTTGCCGCTCTCACGCCTATTCTCAGCGATTTGGGGAGCCGTCTCGATTCCCGTCATTTATTGGGCCACTAAGCACACCTTTCAATCTCAGTTGGCAGGCGTACTCAGTGCCGCTTTTGTGGCAGTATCGCCGTTTAGTTTGTTTCTATCGCAAGAAGCTCGACATTACGGCTTAGCGATTACGCTCATCAGCCTTTCGCTTGGGTGTTTTGTGATCGCCACCCGCTCGGTGCTGGTCGATAAAGCACCGAGCGGGCTATTGTGCTTGGGGTGGATAGTCGTCAATGCCCTCGGTTTTGCCAATCATTACTTCTCAGCGCTAACGTTTACGGCACAGG
>CAZLYS010000686.1:0-3236 GCA_964563415.1 uncultured Halomicronema sp. | reverse complement strand
CAAACTGCACAGGGCTATAACGGTGTTCAACCGCGATGATCGCTTGATTTTGCTCAATCGCTCGTTCATCGTCAACGACACCCCACAAGCAGTGACGACGCTAGACAATGCCGTCAACTGCGGCCGCAGTCCCCAGTGCCCAGTTAGCCTACGGTGCCGGTTACGCAAAACTTGCCCCTAGGCAACATAGGGCGTGATTTCACCAACTTTCATCAACAGTTGACATCGCTGGATAAAGAGTGGCTTTAGAGCAATAGAACGATGAGTTGTTAGGGTGCCCAAGGGGGCATAGTCAGGACTCCGACGCACATAGTCTCGCAGGCAGTTGATACGACCCGCATAGAGCGCCCAATGGGTTGCCAGTTCTGGATGTTGTTGTAAGGTTTGACGCCGCGATCGCCGAAATGCTGATAAGGTTATCTCTAACTGCTCAAAGCACTCTTGATGCTGGGCATAAAATTCGTCCGATTGTGGTCGCAGCGTCCCTTCCGGAGCCTGAGTAAGAACGATGTCAAACCCCCCTTGAGACAAAATTGCGTTAAAGGCGAACCCCCAGTGCACCGGCTGCAGGGCTGCTGTGTCGGCTGAGGTCAGCAAGCGTTTACGCGTTCTCCCCGAAGGTTGAGGCTCTTTGACCAGAATGCCGAGTTGACGACTCAACGTTTCAAACAGCAGGTCGTTGAGTTTTTGCTGAGCCGCCGCGTTGACCGACTCAATACGATCGCGCAAAAACTCCCGCTGCACATATTCTGGAATACCGCCTTCTGTGCCCATGGCTTGGGTTTGGGCACGATAATGTTCAATGCGAATTTGTTTTTCTACAAGGGTATCGCGATAGTTAGCGGCGGCTAATGGCTGCAGCAGATTGCCTTGCAGGACGGTTTCTTTATGCGTTTCGGTCGGCGATCGCTGGGGGGCAATTTGGTCAAAACTTTCCTCATCGACCCGGATGAAGCCGAGCAATGCGTTCCCTGTGACGATGTTGAAATCTAAATCTGGTAGCAGGGGCAACGGGTGTCCAGGTTGGGCCGTAGACAATAACCGGAGCCAGAGTTGTGTCTGGGTTACGGCGATCGCCTCAGGCCGCACATCAACACCGTAGAGGGTTTGCGTCAAGATCTGCTGAGTCCAGGCCCATTGCGGAGAACAGGGTAGGGACTGCAGCGATCGCACCCACTTTTGCAACTGGGGATGATTGGACTGTTGGGCCAAGTCCCAGCAGGTCTGATAAATCTCCTGCAGGCGATCTAAAGCCATGAGTAAAAAACGCCCCGACCCACAAGCTGGATCGAGAATTGATAGATGGGGCAAAACTTGGGTGACTAACTGTGCACACTCTTCATCCGTCATGGCTGAGAGCAAATCTGTTAGCAACTCCTCTGGGGAAATGGAGGCTGATAGTGTTCGCAAAATATAGGCATCAATCGTTTGTCGACAGATGTCAGTAAGCTGTGTGGCTGGCGTATAGACCGGTTTGTGCCCAGGCCCGATCATCAGGGCTTCGTAAGCTGCAGCCAGGGCCACACGCGTGATTATTCCGGCCTCCACTTGCGGTTGGGCATTGGGCATCAAGGAAACAGTCGGCAAGTTACGATACCAAACCTGTTCGGCTAGCCAGCCTAAAAATTGCTCCAGTGGTTCATCCGGTAAATCTAGCTGAGGATGCTGTAATTCCAACGCGTGTGGAGTCAAGAGCCGACTGCCGATACAGGGAATGTCGCCAACCCGTGTACTGATTGCTTGGGGACGCTCGGACGGCGGCAAACTCAATCCCTGATGACAGAGCGGCTGCAAAAATGTTTTGAAAAAACTCCCCTGAGTCGTTGACGCCTGTAGACCAAGTTGATTATGCAAATACCAGCGATCGCCCCCGGCTAGCCAACCCGCGACCTGCAGGTCATAAATCAGCAATAACCGACAAAGTAGAACATGGGCAAACTGAGCCCGCTCAACTGCGCCTGGCAGACCGGTCATGGCATCTGTAAACCGATCATGATGTTGAGCAAGCGCTTGGGCTAAGGGATGGTGGCCAAGCTTCATGGTCTAATCAGTTGACTGGCCTTTCTCGCGCTGCACTTTATCGACATAGGTTTGAAATCGCTGCAGGTCGGCCTTGAGGGTGCCTTCCACAATGCGACCTAAAAACAAGTTATCCATCAGCTTGCCGATAAAACTCGGAATCGAGTAAGCCACCGTCAACTTAACGGCACTCTTATCCTTATGGTCGTAAAAGCGGATGCCACCTCGGTTAGGTAAGCCATCCACCGCCTCCCATTGAATCAGCTGATGCTCAACCAGCTTGGTAATGCGCGACAGCCAGGTAAACTCGAAGCCGCCAGTTGCCAACTGCCAGCGAGACAACTCTGGGTCTTCTTCCAAAACCTTGACAGACTCGATCCATTTCATCCAACGGGGCATCTGCTCTAAGTCAGACCACAGCTCCCATGACAACTCTACGGGAGCATTCACTTCGACTAAGACGCTATGTTCGAGCCAGTCACTCATCGGTTATTATCTTATGCGCTCCAAAATGGCCTGGGCGGCTTGCTTACCCGACAGGGTTGCCCCTTCCATACTATCGATGTAGTCCTGTTGCGTGTAACTACCCGCCAAAAAGAAGTTGTCGACTGGGGTTACTTGGCTAGGCCGATAGGGATCCATACCGGGCGCTTCACGATAGAGAGATTGCGCTAATTTGACAACATTATGCCAGGTCATGTTGAGCTCACGAGAAGACGGAAAGAGATCATGGACTTGCTTGAGCACGTGTTGCGCGATCGCTTCATTGTTTTCCTTAATGAACGGATCACCCGGGGTCAGGACACACTGCAATAGAGAGCCTTCGCCTTCGCGGTAGTAGTCTGTCGGGCTCGTCAGCGCTAGATCAGCAAAGCAAGAAAAGTCGGCGTCCGGGGTATAGAGCAAATTATCGAGCCCGGTTGGGGTGTCGATTTGCTTCATCGCCTGAGGATCTTGCAGCTCGGTTACCCAGCCGTCAAATCGCAGTTGTACGGTGGCCACAGGCACCGCATCCAGCTTGTAAATGTTGTCAAACTCGGGCCAACGGCGCCAATCTTCCGGTAGCAACCGTTGAATGCCGGGGATATCGCAGGCTGCCACATAAGCGTCTGCGGTCACCGTTTCCACATCATCGCCGTTAGCGATCGCCAGGCCCGTCACGTGGGTAGCATTGCCCTTATCTTCAAACAAGACTTCGCGCACCCCACGCCGAGTAT